>JACQFG010000225.1 GCA_016200155.1 Planctomycetota bacterium
CGCGACCTCCGGCGCCTCCGGATCGCCATGGCCCAGCACGACCTGCATTCCGTGGGTTTTCGAAACCGCCTCGATTGCCAGGTTGATGTCGTTCCACACGGCCGGCATCTTACTCGTGTGTTTTTCCTCGACCACTTGCAAGATCGCAGTGTTCACCTTCTCCCATTCGCGCGTCTTGATTTGAATGGCGATCGCGTTGGTCTTGCGGTACTCGGGCTTCGACGAATCGGCCGTCGCCAGGAGGTCGATCTCGTCCTTCAGCGCCTTGGCGCGCGCCTTGTGCGGCTTGAGGTCCTCGTCGAGTTCGGCCTGCAGCGCCTGGGCCCGCGAATATTTCTTGAGCACGTCCCGGATGTTGACGACGGCAACCCAGGTCCCGCGCCGCGCTTCATTGGGCTGAGCGTGTGCCGAGCCGAGATAGATGCTGAGCGCAACCAACGCAAGGACGGAGCTTACGACAGCGGCGGTCTTCACGGAACGGCCTCCTTTGCCCACTTTGTCGAATTGCTGACGCAATCACAGGACGCACGGGGTTTAACGCGCGCCCGGTTCGGTATCAAGGGCAAAACGCAACTCCGCCTTGTCACATTCACTATTTGCTGCTATTCTCCGCGGCGGAATCTGGACCTTCGAGATCATCTCATGACCGCAGCACGGATGCTGATCTTCTGCTTGCTCGCCCTGCTGGTCGGCTGCTCCAACAAGCCGACCGCCCTCAATTCCGTCTCGGGCAAGGTCCTCTACAAGGGCGTGCCGCTCTCCACCGGCATCATCGTCTTCAGCCCCGACACCAGCAAGGGCGAGACCGGCAAGATCGCGTTCAGCAAGATCAAAGCCGACGGCACCTACACGCTCAACACCGGCGACGCCCCCGGCGCGACGGCCGGCTGGTATCGCGTTGCCGTCTCCTCGCTCTCCGGTTCGACCTCCTCCTACGAAGGGGGCGTCATCTCGCTCATCCCCGAACCTTACCGCGATCCCGTCCAGTCCAAGCTCCAGTGCGAAGTGAAATCGAATCGCGACAATCACCTGGATTTCAACCTCGATTGATGGCCTCATGAATCACTTCATCCACGGCGTCACGCGCGCACTCACCGAGACCTTTGCACTGCCCGAACCCATCGTCGAGATCGGCGCCTACCAGGTCGAAGGCCAGGAACACATCGCAAACCTGCGCTCGCTGTTTCCCGGCAAGCAATATCTCGGCCTCGACATGCGCTCCGGCCCCGGCGTCGATTGCGTCGCCAACGTCGAGGCGCTGCCGCAGCCGACAGGATCGGTCGGCACCGTCCTGGCGCTGAACGCCTTCGAACATGTGAAGTGCTTCTGGCGCGGCCTCGACGAGGTGCATCGCGTGCTGCGGCCCGACGGCGTCCTGATCCTCTCGACGCCTTTTCACTTTCGCATCCATCAATTTCCACACGACTACTGGCGCTTCACGCCGGCGGCCTACGAGGCGCTGCTCGACCGCTATCCGAGCAAGATCATCGGCTGGCACGGCGCGAAGAACCGCCCGGCCAATGTGTGGGCGATCGCCTGTCGTGAAGCTCGCCCCGAGATCACGCCGGCGGAGTACGCACGATATCGCGAGCTGATGACGCGCCATGCCAAGGAGCCGGAGACGACGTGGACGCGGCGGCTGCGCTATCAATTTGCTAGCTGGCTCTGCGGCCGCGGACCGTTCGCGAACTATCTGGATCGCAACTGCTGGGATTCGGTTTGTCTGAATTCGATGGCAAATCTGGCCGCGATTCCAAAGGCGGCATGAACGGCGTGGACTGGCGGGCGATGGTTCGACGCGATAAGCTGGTAACTGTCAACCCGAGGCCTCGTTCATGAAGCCGTACCTCATCCTCTTCACACTCTGCACGACCGCCGGCGCGGCGCTGGTATCGTCACAGCCGACGAGCGATGTCAAACCGGTTTGGCATACCGATTGGCCGACGGCGCAGCGCCTTGCGAAGGAAGCGAAGAAGCCGATCCTTGCCATCCTCGTCTGCAAGCACTGACGGGACGAAAAAGGCTTCGACGAGCAGGTTGCTCGCCTCCATCCCGACATTCGCCCTGCCGCACAGCAGTACGTCTTGCTGCGTATCGAGAACATGCGCGGCATCGATCTGTCGATTTTCGATTTCGATTACGACATGCAATGGTTCGCCCTGATGCTGACGGCCGACGGCGAGGTGCTGGGCCGATTCGGTGGGCGCGACGCCGACACGCCAGGGAAGTATCAGTCGCTGCCGGGACTGCGACACAGCCTTGAGGCGGCGCGTGCCCGCTTCAAATCGATGAAGAGCCCCGGCGCGTCGATACGCAAACCGATGCGAGCCGAGGAATATCCTGCTGCCGAACGGCTGCGCGCCAATGCGTGCATCCACTGCCATCACGTCTACGAGTTTCGCCGGGCCGCCCTGCAGGAAGCGGGCACCTGGAGTCTCGACGAGGTGTGGGTCTATCCGGAGCCCGCGAACCTCGGCCTCACGCTCGACCCCGAGCGCGGCAATCGCGTCCTTGCCGTGCAGGCGGGATCGCCGGCGGGGAAGCTCGGCATCAAGGCGAAAGACTTATTGCAGCGCGTCGATGCGACCCCGATCGCGTCGGTTGCCGACTTTCAATACGCACTGCACCAGGCCCCGAAGAAAGGGCAATTGCTGATATCGTGGCAGAGCGGCACGTCGGAATCGAAGGCGCCCGTCGTCCTGCCTGACAACTGGCGCAAGACCGATCTGTCGTGGCGCTGGTCGCTCAAGAGCATGTCGCCGTCGCCCGGCATCATCGGCGACGACCTCGACGCCGATGGCCGCAAGTCGCTCGGCCTGAAGCCGGGCGAGCTTGGCTATCGCCATATGAACTTCCTGACCCCGTCGGGTCGCCATGCGGGATTGCAGGCCAATGACGTCATCGTCGGCATCGACGACAAATCGCTGTCGATGACGGCGCGCCAGTTCGAGGCGCACATTCGCTTGAACTATCGCGTCGGGCAGGAGATCACGTTGAATGTGATGCGGGGCAAGGATCGGGTGAAGTTGAAATTGAAATTGCCGGAATGACTTTCCTCGTTTAGCGCCCGCGCGGCCCTTCAGACCGCGCGGGCGCTAAACGAGGAATCCCTACTTCTTGACCTCGAACTCGGCGTCGATGACGTCATCGCCACCCTTGGGGCCGGCGCCCGCGGGCTGCGGCTCGCCGGGAGCGGCGCCGCGACTGGCGTGCTGGGCCATCGCGTGGGCCGCCGTCTGCAGGTTGTTGACCGCCTGGCGGATCGCGTTCACGTCCTGGCCGTCCTTGACCTCCTTGACGCGATCGATCGCAGCCTTCACCGGCGCCTTGTCCGACTCCGGCATCTTGTCGCCGGCTTCGGTCAACGCCTTCTCGACCTCGTAGACCATCGATTCGGCCTTGTTGCGTTCCTCGGCCAACTCTCGTTTCTTCTTGTCATCCTCGGCAAAGCGATCGGCGTCGCGGCGCATCTTCTCGACCTCGTCGCTGGAGAGGCCGCTCGATTGCTCGATCTTGCGCTGCACCTCCTTGCCGGTCTTCTGATCGCGGGCCGTCACATTGAGGATGCCGTTCTTGTCGATGTCGAAGGACACCTCGATCTTCGGCATGTGCCGGGAGGCTCGCTCGATGTCGACAAGGTCGAACGATGCAAGCAGGCGATTGTCTGCGGCCATCGAGCGTTCGCCTTGAAAGACCTTGACCGTGACGGCCGGTTGATTGTCCTCGGCGGTCGTGAAGATTTCCTTCTTGGTCGTCGGAATCGTGGTGTTGCGTTCGACCAGCTTGGTGAAGACGCCGCCCATCGTTTCGATGCCGAGCGACAGCGGGGTGACGTCCACGAGGACGACCGACGACAGGCTGCCGAGCAAGATTTGCGCGCCTTGGATGGCAGCGCCGACAGCGACGACCTCATCGGGATTGACGCCCTTGTGGCCCTCCTTGCCGTAGATTTCCTTGACGAGCTGCTGGACGCGCGGCATGCGCGTCATGCCGCCGACCATGACGATCTCGTCGATGTCGGCGGGTTTGTAGCCGGCGTCCTTCATCGCCTGGAGGACGGGATTCTTGCAGCGTTGGATCAACGGCTCGACGAGTTGTTCGAGCTTCGATCGGCTGATCGTCTTCTGCAGGTGCTTGGCGCCCGACGCGTCGGCGGTGATGAACGGCAGGTTGATGTCGGTCGAGGTCTGCTGCGACAGGTCCTTCTTGGCCTGCTCGCACGCTTCTTTCAGCCATTGCAGGGCCATGGGGTCCTTGCGCAGGTCGATGCGGTGTTCCTTCTCGAACTCACCGGCCACGAAATCGATTAGGACTTGGTCGAAGTCATCGCCGCCGAGGTGGGTGTCGCCGTTGGTCGCCTTGACCTCGAAGACGCCGTCGCCGACGTCGAGGATGGAGATATCGAACGTGCCGCCGCCGAGATCGAAGACGGCAATCTTCTCGTCTTTCTTCTTGTCGAGACCGTAAGCGAGGGAGGCGGCAGTCGGCTCGTTGATGATGCGCATGCGCTGTTTGGACTTTTTGCCGTCCTTGCCTTCGATTTCCCACTCCGTGTCGAAGCCGGCGATCTGGGCGGCGTCAATGGTCGCCTGGCGCTGCGCGTCGTTGAAATACGCCGGGACCGTGATGATCGCCTTGCGGACGGTGTGCCCCAGGTACGATTCCGCGGCCTCCTTCAGGGCACGCAGGATCATCGCCGAGATTTCCGGCGGCGTGTACTTCTTGCCGTCGATATCGACCTGGACAAGTTCATTGGCGCCGCCGACGACGCTGTAGGGGACCAGCTTTTCTTCGGACTGCACTTCATTATGGCGTCGGCCCATGAAGCGCTTGATCGAATAGATGGTTCGGCGTGAATTGGTGACGGCCTGGCGCTTGGCCGGATCGCCGACGAGGCGCTCGCCCTTGTCGGTGAAGGCGACGACGCTGGGCGTGAGCCGCAAGCCTTGCTGGTTGGCGATGACCTTGGCCTCGCCGCCTTCCATGATCGCGACCACGGAGTTGGTGGTGCCCAGGTCGATGCCGATGATTTTTTCTTCCGCCATGATTGGTTCCTCGAAAAGCCCAGGCGGTCGTGCATGGGCGTGTAGTTATTTTATGGAGCGCCACTTGGGAGTGCGGTGACTCGATCTCATTCTTTTTCCTGCGCCGATCTTCAAGTGCAAGCAAGGCCCGATGTTGGCAAACGCAAACGAGATTCTCGAATTGCAAGAATCATGCCGTGAGCGACGCCGTTAGCCGACTGGCGTTAAACGTAATGAAAATAATTGGTTGAGACAATCATCGAGCAGGCAAGATCAAGGCGGATCAAGACAATACTGTCAAAATGACAGGCGAGGGCGAATCCACCCCGAATTTCGATGCAACGAATTAACTCATTTTGTCGTTTGGACTTAATACATCATCTGTCGAATTCGTTGCGCGGGGTGGGTGTGTGGGTGTGATCGTGCAACGAATGAACTTAAGTCACTACACTTCAATAGTTTAAGTGAAAAATCGCGCGTGCAACGAATCCAGATCGCGCGAATTCCGGCGAAAACGAGCGATTAGGGGCGTTTCTTGGTTGACGCCTGTCATCGTGGCGTCTACATTGAAACGAAACCGCGCACCGCTTTCCCTCTACGAGAAATGACTATGGGGCGCAAACTCGAAAACGATCAAGTCCTGTCTGCCAAAACGCTTGCGCACATCAAGTCGCTCCGGTCCCAGATCGACAAGCTCGATTTGCAGATCCTCAAGCTAGTGAACGAACGCGCAGACATGGCCGGCGAGATCGGCAAACTTAAGAATGAAACCAGCGCGGAGGTCTTCAACCCGGTTCGGGAGGAAGAAGTCCTCAAGAACGTCATCGAAGCGAGCAAGGGCCCGCTCGACGAGATTACCATCCGCGCCATCTTCCGCGAGATCATCAGCGGCTCAAGAGCGTTGCAGAAAATCATCAAAGTCGCATACCTTGGCCCCGAATACAGTTACAGCCATCTCGCTGCCGTCGAGCGCTTCGGCCATGACGTTGAGTACATGCGCGTCGGCAGCATCATGTCGGTGTTCGAGGAGGTCAACCGCAGCCACGTCGATTATGGCGTCGTGCCGCTCGAGAACTCGACCGACGGCGGCGTCTCCGACACGCTTGACATGTTCATGCGCCTGTCGCATTTGAAGATCTGCGCCGAGGTTCGGCTGCGCATCCATCACAACTTGCTCGCCAACTGCGATCAGGAGCAAATTCGCCGGGTCTATTCGAAGCCGCAAGCCCTGGCCCAGTGTCGCAACTGGCTGAGCAAGAACTTGCCGCACGCCGATCTGAAGGACGTCTCGAGCACCGCGGTCGCCGCTCAGCTGGCACAGCAAGAGCCAGGGGCTGCAGCTGTGGCGAGCCGGCAGGCAGCAGTGAAGTACGGACTGCGCATTCTCTTCAACGACATCGAAGATTATCCGCACAACGAGACCCGTTTCGCCGTCATCGGCCATCAGGAAGCGGCCCGCTCCGGCATGGACAAGACGGCCCTTATGTTCAAGGTCCCGCACAACCCCGGTTCGCTGGTCGAGGCGCTCGACGTCTTCCGCGCCAACAAGCTGAACCTGACCTGGATCGAATCATTTCCCGCCAAGACCGAGTCCGGCAAGAGCGAGTACATGTTCTTCGTCGACTTCGAAGGCCACATCGAAGACCCGAAGGTCAAGCGCGCGCTGCAAGGCCTCGAGAAGCACTGCGACCAACTCGTGACCCTGGGGGCGTTTCCGATTGCGACGATTAGCTGAGTTGCCCGGGGGGACGGCGATGTCTTCTGCTTGGCAATCGTATCGTTATTGGGCTCGCCTGCGTTGGATCCTCTTCTTTGGCATGATTGTTTGGTTCTTTGCCGTGGCTATCGTGTCGGAAGCGATTGGGCATTGGAACAGGAATATCGGGCACGGCGCTTATTTCGCGGGCATGGGCGCGTGGATGTTGCCTCTCTTGTACGCCAATTGGCGAGCAAATAATTTTCGGTGCCCTCGCTGCAATCAATACTTTTTTCGCACGCTGTGGTACTACAACGGATTTGCCAGAAAATGCGTTCATTGCGGGCTGCCGAAATGGGCCGACCCGTAGACGCCGCCAATCGGTGAATTGCGACTTCGCCCGAAATCGGCGCTGCATTGCGAGCACGAGATGGGTATATTCCACTGTGCCCTCGGCCCGTTACATTGGGGAGGATCCCATGAACGATCAACATCTGGCGCTGGTGAAAGAAGTACATCGTAAGGCGATCGAGCAACGACGCGCTGAGGGGAAACTCGACGTTCCGGAACCGCCGCCGATTGCGCACACGGAGCTGGCGGAGCTGTCGCGCGACCACGAGCTCCATCGTGAATGGGAAACCTACAGGAAGCACGTTTCTGGCTGGATTGAGATGGGAATCGAAGGCATGTGCGTGCTCGTAAAGAGAGATGCGATCCTGGGATGGTACGGACGGTGGGAATGGGCATACATCAAGGCACTCGAAATGGTACTGGAACGGGAGTTGGAACCGCCGTTCTTGATCCATAAGATTCGCTCAGAAGAGCAGGCTTCATACCTGGACGAGCTTCACACACCATGGCCGCGCTCACATTCCCCATTGGCAAAGACGGCTTGATGGTTCCGGTTTTCGTGGGTTTGAAAGGTGAGGTAGTCGCGGACTTGGTCGCCAAGGGATTGCCGATTCCGCCTCCGATTGAATGCCGTGGAGTCGTGGACACCGGCAGCAGCGCCACAGCGGTCGTACCATGGGTGCTGAAAGGCCTCGGTCTCGGTCAGGGCATTCCGGCGAAGAGTCAAACGGTGGCCGGCGAGGTAGGCACGTTTGTTCATTGGATCAGTCTCTCCGTTCTTGACCCCAACACAGGCCGACCTGCCTACACGATGCCGACGGTCTTGGTGAGCGAATTGAAGGACGATTTTTCCATCGCCGAGGTTCTCATCGGTTTGAATGCGCTCACGGAATGCAACTTACTCCTCGAAGGACCCGCTCAGCAGTTTTCCTTCCTGTTCTGAAACGCTTGCCCGCCGCATTTCATTTCGTATCACTGCCAATGCCCCCTCGCTCATCCACCGGAACACCAGCCATGATCATCGTCTTGAAGCCCGGCACCACGGACGCCGAGTTCGATCACGTTATCGAACGCATCCATCAGCTTGGCCTGAAGCCGCACATCAGCAAGGGAGAGCATCGCACCATCATCGGCGTCATCGGTGATGAGAGCAAGATGCAGGCTCAGCCGCTGCAGGCGATCGCCGGCGTCGAGCAGGTGTTGCCGATCATGAAGCCGTTCAAGCTGGCGAGCCGGGAGTTCGCCAAGAAGGACACGATCGTCGAGGTCGGCAAAGTGAAGGTCGGCGGCGGACATTTGGCGATGATCGCGGGGCCATGCGCCGTCGAGAGCCGGGAGATTCTCGACGAGATCGCCGGCAGCATCAAGAAGTCCGGGGCGAACATCCTGCGCGGCGGGGCGTTCAAGCCGCGCACCAGTCCGTACAGCTTCCAGGGGCTCGGCGAGGACGGCTTGAAGATCTTGCGCGAGATCGGCGACAAGCACGACATGCCGGTCGTCACGGAGGTGATGGACCCGCGCCAAGTGCCGTTGATCGAGCGTTATACCGACATGTTCCAGATCGGCGCTCGCAACATGCAGAACTTCGATCTTCTCAAGGAAGTCGGCCAATCGCAGAAGCCGGTGCTGCTCAAGCGCGGCATGAGCGCGACGGTGAAGGACCTGCTGATGTCGGCGGAGTACGTGCTCGCGGAAGGCAATCCGAACGTGGTGCTGTGCGAGCGCGGCGTGCGTTCCTTCGAGGATTCGAGGCGCAACATGCTCGACATGAGCGCGGTGCCGAACGTGAAGGGGATGAGCCATCTGCCGATCATCGTCGACCCGAGCCACGCGACCGGCCGGCCGGACTTGATCCCGTCGATGGCGTACGCCTCGGTGGCCGCGGGGGCGGACGGCGTTCACATCGAGGTTCACAGTTGCCCGGAGAAGGCACTGTCGGACGGCCCGCAGGCGCTGTTGCCGCCGAAGTACGCGGAGGTGATGAAGCAGATTCGCAAGCTGGCGGAGATGTTTGGCAAGAAATATTGAGCGGCCAACCTGAAAGAGGAC
>JACQFG010000226.1 GCA_016200155.1 Planctomycetota bacterium
AGCTCATTTCCCGTTGTACCCTGGTGCGCTCCGTAAATCACGATCAGGTCGCGCATGCGCCGGCTGTCTACACCGCCTTGACCGGCGTGCGAAGCAACGTGCGGGCCGGCATCATGGGCGCCAAGGCCACGGATCATCCCGCCGTCGGCTCGGTGGTCGGCGCCTTTCGTCCGCCGACTGACCAGGTCACGCCGTATGTGTTGCTACCTCACCTAACGGCGGAAGGCGCGGGGGGGCCGCCGCAGCCCGGCTTCCTGGGCGGGTGGCTGGGCAGGAGCCATGATCCATTTCTCGTTCTTCAGGGTGGCGGCGGTCTCAACCTGCCCGCCCTGTCCCCGGGCCAGGGGTTGACCACGCAACGAGTCCAGCAGCGCAGGGATTTGTTGTCCGCCCTGAATCACACTGACCTACCGGTACGTCCCGGTCTGGCTGCGGAGATGGAGCGATTTCAGTCGCGGGCCTGCGACCTGCTCACGTCCTCGGCGGCACAACGCGCCTTTCAGCTCGACCACGAACCGGCGCGCCTGCGCGACCTGTATGGCCGCAACATCTATGGCCAAAGCATGCTGCTGGCACGACGTCTGGCGGAGGCAGGCACCCGGCTCACGTGCATTTCCTGGGCGCCCGATGCGAACGCAACCTGGGACACGCACGGGGGCAACTTCGCCAAACTCAAGAATCAACTGTTGCCCCCCTTGGATGCCGCCCTTTCCAGCCTGCTCATCGATCTGACGGACCGCGGCCTCCTGGAGCGCACCCTCGTGGTCGTCATGGGAGAAATCGGCCGCACGCCGCGCATCAACGGCGGCGCCGGTCGCGATCATTGGGAGCACTGCTACACCGTCCTGCTGGCGGGCGGCGGCGCCAAGGCGGGCTACGTCCATGGAGCAAGCGATCGCCGCGGCGCCTATCCGAGCCGGAACCCGGTCAGCGCGAGCGACATCATCGCGACCATCTACGATGCCCTGGGAATCCCCGCCGACCTGGAGATCCAGGATCGCCTGAACCGCCCCATGATTCTGCTCCCCGAGGGCGCGGCTATTCGGGACGTGTTTGCGTGAGAGAGTAGCGGCGGCGTCCGCGCCGGCGTCGTCCACGGCGCCTCCGATCGCCTGGGCGCCTATCCGCGCGCAGGCATGGTGTTGCCTCAAGACATCACCGCCACCATCTTCCATCTGCTCGGCATCGCCCCGGGAACCGAAGTGCACGACACCCTCGGTCGGCCGATCGCCGTCAGCCGGGGCGAAGTCATTCGGCAAGTTGTCTAAGCTGCGGGCGGTCAAGATTTAGGCTCTTGATGCTCACGTCGACCGTGGACTACGATTCCAATCGTGGTACGGTGGCGCGGCCACGATTGGAATCGTAGTCCACGGCCTGACGATGTTCATTCCCCACCGTGTGAAGAATAATACAGCAGGGTGAACCGTTTGCCATGACCACCGAATTCGCGAACCGCGTTGTGCTGATCACCGGAGGGTCCCGCGGTATTGGGCGGGCGACGGCCTTGCGCCTGGCAAGCGAAGGCGCCGACATTGCCTTCAGCTATGCGACCCGTGCCGGCGACGCCGAAGAGACCGCTGCCGCGATCCGCGCCCTGGGCCGTCGGGCGGTTTGCAGTCCCTGCAACGTTGCCAATCCCGATGACATCCGGCGCCTCGTCGACGTTGCCCGGCAACTCGGACCGATCGATTACCTAGTCCATAGTGGCGCGATCAGCAACATCCAGGATCACAGTACTCTTTCCCTGGAGCTGTGGCGGGAAACCATCGACGTCAATCTTACGGGCACTTACCTGGCGGTGTTCGCGGTCAAGGACGAAATGATCCAGCGCCGCTTTGGCCGCATCGTGACGCTTTCCTCCGTGGCGGCGCTGCGGCCGCGGCAGATGCAGATCCATTACGCCTCGGCCAAGGCGGGCGTGATCGCCTTCACGCGCTGCTGTGCCGAGGCCTTTGCGCCGCACAATGTCCGCATCAATTGCGTTGCTCCCGGTTTGATCGACACTGAAATGGCCCGCGTGCTGCCGCCGGAGACGATGAAGTCGGTGGTCGAGCAAACGCCTCTGGGCCGGCTGGGCACGCCCGAGGAGATCGCCTCGGTGATCCGGTTCCTCCTGAGCGAAGAATCGAGCTTCATGACCGGACACACACTCGCCGCGAGCGGAGGACGCATCATGCTGCCATGATCAGCGGGATCAAGGACGGCGCAGGTGCAAGCAGCGGCGATGCGGTCGAGTGCCGGTCCCGTTGTTCCGCCTGCTCGCGCCTGGGACGCTCGGTTCTGGTATACTTTTCAGAGTATCCGTCTCTCCTTCCCGCCGTCGCCGCAAGTTGAATTTCCTCCGCTGGAGACAGCAATCGTGCGATCACACCTTCGGAACGCCGCGCTCGGCTATTTCGTACTGTTCATCCTCGGCGCGGTCGCTGGGTCGGCGCGGGCCGATGTGTTTCAAGAGAAGATTGAACCGTTCGCGAAGAAGTATTGCCACACTTGCCACAACAAGAAGCAGGCCAAGGGCGAACTGGATCTCACGCGTTTCGGCCGGGACGGCGATGTCACGAGTGACTTTCGCCGCTGGAACAAGATCATCGAGTTCGTTCGCAAGGGCGTGATGCCGCCGAGCGACCACAAGAATCAGCCGACGCTGGAGGAGCGCGCTGCGGTGGTCGGCGCCGTCGAGGCGATCCTGCTTGTCGAGGCGAAGAAGCACGCGGGCGATCCCGGCGTCGTCTTGCCACGCCGGCTTTCCAACACCGAATATGACCTGTCGATCCGCGATCTCACCGGCGTGACGATCCATGCGACCAAGGAATTCCCGATCGATCCGGCCGGCGGCGAAGGATTCAACAACACCGGCGAAGTCCTCGCGATGACGCCGAGCTTGCTCAATAAGTATCTCGGAGCGGCGCAGCTTGTCGCCGACCACATGGTGCTGAAACCAAGCGGCATCACGTTCGCGCCGTTTCCGGTGACGTCTTATGCCGAACGCACGAAGCTGACCGAGCAGGCGATCATCGATTTCTATCGCCAGCGTGAAGTGCGGATCAGCGACTACCTCGAAGCCGCCTGGCGTTATCGGCATCGCGATGAAGCCGAGCGCTCGATCAGCCTGGAAGAGTGGGCGGTTCGGCGCAAGCTGAGCGGCAAATATCTCGCCCTCGTATTCAAGACGCTCAACGAAGCGAAGGCCGGCGCCGGTTATCTGAAGCAACTCGGCGCCATGTGGGACGCGCTTCCAGCCCCCGCGAAAGCCGGCGGCGTTCCGCAGGAGCTGATGGAATGCGACCGATTCATCGCTTTCATGCGGACTCGCCTGAATCAGAAAGAACCGCCGCTGATCGTCGCCAACGCCGGGAATTGGCCGATCCTGCATCTCGCTAATCGTGCCAAGGCGGCGGCCGGGCGCGATAAGTTCGATCCCAGCGTCTTCAAGACGAAGCAAACGCTCAAGCTCGCTCGGCTGCAACCGAAGAAGGCAGAAACAACCGTACTGTATCTGCGCGTCGATCCGGCCTTCGATTCGCCAGCCGGTATCGTCGTGTTCCATCGGCCCGTATTCAGCAAGTCGGATAACCTGCCCAAGAACAAGAAAGACATCGAGACTCAAGGCGTCGAGTCGTTGCGCGCCGTGCTGGAGCGAGAGGCCCCCAATGTCGCCAAACGTCTCGGCTTCGGCAAACATCCGCGCGGCGGCGAACTGGATCCCGAGTCGTTCGCGGTGCTGGCGCCGATCGTCGTCGAGATTCCGCTCAGCCCCGCCGCCGTCACGGCGCTGCAAGGCAAACAGTTGCTTGTCGAATGCGAACTCGACAGCAAATCGACCCCGGAAGCCGCAGTTCATGTCCAGCACGCCATCGGCACACGGCCCGATGCAAAGTTCGGCGGCGAATTGTTGCTGCAACCGGAGAGCAAGCTGGCCAAGGATCTCACGTCATCGGGCGAACGATTCTGTGCCGCGTTTCCCAATCGCTTCTTCTACACCGACCCCAATCGCGGTTTGGCCGCGGGGTTCCATCTCGTCGAAGGGGTATTTCGCGACGATCAACCGCTCGTTAACAAGGTTCTCACCGATGCGGAATGCAAAGAGCTCGACCGTCTCTGGAAGGAACTCGACTTCGTCACTAATCGCACCGAGACGTTGCTGCGCGGCTTCGTCTGGTTCGAACGGTCCGAGCGGCACGTCTTGTACGACAAGCGTTTTGATTTCCTGCGCTCGGAAGACCCGGACCTCGTCGAAGAGAAAAAGCTCTCTAAGTTTGAGCGGCTCTATCTCGAACGGCTCGGCGTCAAACTCGAGGACGACGCGATCAAGCCGCAAAAGGCGAACCCGCAATTCGACATGATCCACGGCTTCTTTGAGGAGGTTCGCGCCGGCCTGACCGAATACAAGCAGGCGCTGGCGAAGGCCGAAGAGCCGGCGCTTGCCGACCTGGAGCGATTGGCCCAGCGTGCTTACTCCCGGCCGTTGCGCCCGGAGGAGGCCAAATCGCTGCGAGCGCTCTATCAACGGCTGCGGAAGCAAGGGCTCGGCATCGAGGTATCACTGCGCGGCACCTTCACGGCGGTGTTGATGTCGCCGCACTTCATGTACCGCGTCCCTCGCACGCCCGAAGGCAAAGGCGTCATTTCGCTGAGCGACGAAGCGATGGCGCGGCGGTTGAGCTATTTCCTCTGGGCGTCGTTGCCGGACGACGAACTGCTCAAGGACGCGCGGGCCGGCAGGCTGCAGGACGACGCGGTCTTGCGAGCGCAGGTGCGGCGCATGATGAAGGACCCGAAAATCGAGGCGTTCTCGCGCGAGTTCTTCGGCCAATGGCTCCGTTATCGCGATTACCTGGCGAAGGATACGATTCCCGCCAACGTCTTCCCGGGCTACGACGCCGCCTTGCGCGAAGCAATGTTCGAGGAACCGACCCGGCTCATCACGCATCTGATTCAGCAGAACGAACCGGTCGATGAGCTGCTGCACAGCGATGCGACCTTCGTCAACGAAACGCTCGCCCGGTTCTATGGCGGCGCAATCGAAAAGCAATTCAACCTCAAACGCAAGGACAAAACCGATTGGCACCGCGTCGAGGGCTTGCGGAGTATCGGCCGCGGCGGGCTGTTCGGCATGCCGGTGATCCTGGCGAAAAACTCGGCGGGCCAACGCACGAGCCCGGTGAAGCGTGGGTTTTGGGTCGTGCATCATGTGCTCGGCCAGCACTTCCCGCCGCCGCCGGCCGACGTGCCGGAGTTGCCGAAATCGGAGAAGGAAGCCGTCAAGACGATTCGCGAGATGCTCAAGGCGCACACGACAAATAAAAGTTGCGCGATGTGTCACGTCCATTTCGACGGCCTCGGCCTGACGATGGAGGGCTTCGACGCGGTTGGCCGGGCACGCAAAAAGGATCTCGCCGGCCGCCCGGTTCAGATTGTCGGACCAATGCCGGGCGGGAAAGATGCCGAAGGAATTGCGGGACTGATTGACTATGTCGAGAAGAGTCGCCGCGCGGATTTCGAGCGGAACCTGTGCCGCAAGTTCCTGGGTTACGCCCTCGGCCGCTCGGTGGTGTTGTCGGACGAGCCGTTGTTGCAGGAAATGCAAAAGAATCTGCGTCGGGAACGACGATTTTCGGTGTTGTTCGAGACGGTCGTGCTGAGTCCGCAATTCCGCCGGCAACGTGGGCGGGATTTTGTGGCGACGGCTCCGTAATGGAGCCCGTCGGCTGGGCGCCCGCGAACCTGGTATTATGGTTGATAGGAGGTTGCCATGAGTCAACAGAAAACATTTGCTGATGTTCTTGATGCCGCCGAAGAACTCGACGTCGATTCGCAGGCCGAATTGGTGGCGGTGCTGAATCGCCGCCTTGCGGAGCGTGGACGGGAGCGCGTCGTGGCGAGCGTGGCGCAGGCTCGGCAGGAGTTCGCTGCTGGGCAGTGCGAGCCCTTGAGTGCAGCGGAAATCGTGCGCGAGGCTCAGTCGTGAGACGCACCTTGTTACGCTCCCCGGCATTCGGGCGCGACTTGCGGAAATGGTTCAAATCGCACCCGGATGCTTCGGCGTCGATTGAGGCGACACTGGAGCAATTGTCGGCGGACGCGACTCATCCATCGCTACGTACCCACAAACTGCGTGGAGCATTAGCGGGATGTTGGGCATGCAGCTCGGCCTACGATTTGCGCGTCGTGTTCGAATTCACCAAGCACGATGGTCAGGAGGCAATTTTGTTGCTGGCGCTGGGTAGGCATGACGAGGTCTACTGATGCCGCGGCCGAATTGCATGGCGCCCTCGGACGATCGGTGGTGTTGTCGGATGAGCCGTTGTTGCAGGAAATGCAGAAGAACCTGCGTGCGGACCGACGATTTTCCGTGTTGTTCGAAACGGTCGTGTTGAGTCCGCGGTTCCGCCGGCAACGGGGTCGGGATTTTGTGGCGGCGGCTCCGTAAATTTCTTCGCGGGAATCGGTGTATGCTGAAAGCATTTGTGATTTGCAACAACATTACTGACAACCCAACGAACTCCGATCAGAAGGATTTGGATGGAGCGGGCCTCTCCGCGATCAATTGCACAGCGTCTTTCCCCATGAAGGTGTCTTTCTGGGTGTTCGCCCAGTTGTCTGATCAGAAGGAAGCGGGTGAGGTTCGTCTAGCGATAATGCGTGCGGATTCGGGCCGGCGCTATTTCTTCCGGCCGATCACCGTTCGGCACAAGGATCCTCTTCAGGCGACGACGTTCTGCGTCCGCTTGTTTGACTGCACGTTTCCGGCGAAGGGCGTTTATTTCGTTGAGTTGTGGTATGATGGCGTGTGGGTAGTCGATCAACGTCTCGAATTGACCTAAAGGAGAGTGCGATGAACCAGAAACCGGATCAAGGGTCAACTGCTGCTGGCGTACAGGTTTTCGAGTTGACGATGGACAACGCCGAGGACCAAGACGATCTCAATCGCCGGCTGCACAAACCTGGCGAGCTCGGGGAAAGCTCTTTGCCGAAGAACGAGCACGCCGAATCAACGGTTGATGCTGACCGTGGCCGCGATCAGGGTTCTTGAAGCGTTCGGTGGTGTTGTCGGATGAGCCATTGTTGCAGGAAATGCAGAAGAACCTGCGTGCGGAACGACGATTTTCGGTGTTGTTCGAGACGGTCGTGTTGAGTCCCCAATTCCGCCGGCAACGCGGGCGGGATTTTGTAGCTGCAGTTCAATGACTTGTTATCCGCTAAAGGCTGATTCCTAAATGACCAATAGTAGCCGTAGGTTGCGTCAAACGCTTGACCCGCCCTTCAGGCTGCAGCAAGAACGCGAATCGTGGAGCGCCATCTGCCAGGCGTTGTTCGCCAGTGCGGAGTTTCAGTATCGGAAGTAAAGAAGAGTTTCTCGCAAAGGACGTAAAGGAAGACATTGGCCGAAATAGATTCCAGGGCAACTGGAAATGGAGAAACAGCGTTCCCGCCCCTTGACAGGTCGGTAGAATGGTGGTCTGATCGAAGCAGCAATACAGCGGTCACTTGTGCCCGAGCGAGTTACCGAGCTGGCGTGGGCTGACGCAGGCAACTACAGGTTGGCCGAAAGGGATGAACCATGAAAGCATCAGAATCTCTTGTAGTCGCGTGCCCGGAATGCTCCAACGTATTCCGTGTCAAGGCGTCTCTTAGCGGCAAGCGAGTGAAGTGCCCAAAGTGTTCTCATTCAAATCAAGTAGGAAAAACAAATCAAGAGGCCGATGAGGCAAATGACGAAAGCGACGAGTCACCACGGATTCCATGGATGCTATTGGGAGGGGGATTCGGAGGAGCGATCGCTCTTACATTCATCGCGATTTTTGGCTTTCTTTGGTTTCGCGCAACCTCCGAGGTTGCGGTACTGAAGGGCCAGATAAGCGATCTTCAGAAGACCGTTGCGACACCGGCAGCACCAGGCGAGCCCAATAAGCAGCCGGTTATTCCGGTGAAGCCGATTGAAGACGAGAAAACGAAGGCCGCATTAAAGGCCCTGGAAAACGAGAACGCTCAAGTCAAGGCGAAGATGTTGGAACTCAAAACTGATTTGTCAGCCGCGATGGCTGCAGCGGCGGCCGACAAGGAGATTCTTGTCCTGGACAGAGGTGACCTCAAGGCAAACAAACTTGCAATTGAGATTCGTAGTCGTGTGCAATTGCCGGAGGAAAAGACCTGGCGCTGGCCCGACAATATGACGAGAAGTTCTGGACGGATAAACTTCAAATGGAATTAAAGGTACAGGATGGGATGATCCTGCCGAAATCCGATTTCCTTTCGATCATCGTGTCTCGACATGTCGACGCGGGCTATGAAAGCCGGAATGAGCCACTACTTGTTGTCGGTGAAATGCTCGGGCGGGGTAAATTCTTCAAAGGTGGAAAACCCGGCGAGTTGAAAATATCTCAGCTAAGGGGCTATTGGGCTATACCGATTGCTGCCGATCACTCCATGCTAGGCATGGGCCAAACTGTCGTCGTCACGACGGACGACAAACAAATCAAGGATGTGTACCAGCGATTCGACAAAGCCGGAACGGCCAAGTATTTGTTCTATATTCCTCCCGACGCCCATGATTTTACTCTCGCGATTATTGGCCAAGAACCGATACGTTTCGTCATTCCAGGCAAGAAAGGGAAATAGAAGAAACGGCTTGGGCGTGACGCCGCTGGACCGTGGCCGGGGTCGGTACTCCGATCCCGGAACAAGCCGTCAAACCGTCGCGACCAATGCACAGATTTCGGTCGCCGAGTTATGCCAGCAATCGCGGGACATCCGGGGTCGGTAATGACCCCGGCCACGATCTGTTATCCTGGAGATTGAGGCACGAAGCCGCGGCACAGGCAACAGTGGGGTAATGTGATGGCGATTACCAAAAAACCGCAGAAGGACAGCGTCGAGCGGGCACTTGCCGCCGAACAGCAGGCCTTTCGCAAGCAACACGCACAATTGATGGCGCGCTACGAAGGCGAGTACGTCGCGCTCCATTTGGGGCGCGTTATTGCGCATGGCCCCGACGACGAAGAGCTGGCCCAGAGTCTTTACGCGAAGTTGGGCGACAAATTGTTCTACATCGCCAAAGTCGAGCGGGAACCGACCATTTGCGAAGTGCCATCCCCTGAACTGGAGAGCTAGCCGTGCCTGCTTACGACAGCAGTTTCAAGCCACCCGCGCCGGTAGCTGACGTGACGGTCGCACACCCGCTCAGCGGTCTGCGCCGGGGCACCTTGCGCGGCAAGCTGGATTGCGGTGCCGATATCACGGTCCTGCCGGAGCGAGTCGTGACGCAACTCGGCCTGACACCAAGAGGACATATATGGACGCGCGGCTTCGACGGGACGTACTCGCGCCGACCGGTGTTCTATGTGCGGTTTCTGCTCGAAGGCTTTGACCTTCCCAGTGTACGCTGTGTAGCCGCCGACCGAACGACCGTTTTGGTCGGGCGCAACGTGTTGAACCGCTTCGTCCTGATCTTGGACGGCAAAAACCTGACGTTTGACCTGCAGGATCCTCCATGATGCGAGAAGACGAAGGTCGAAATGGGTTGTACGAACGCCATCTGCCGTGATACAATCGTAATCGCAAGCCTTAACTTTCAGGGGGGGTTCAATGAGTACGCAACACATATCCCGTCGTGTCGTTTTGAAGGGCCTCGGCGCCACGGTCGCTTTGCCCTGGCTCGAGTCGCTCAGCGCGATGGCTAGCGAGGGCCCGGCACGCACCGCGCCGCCCAAGCGATTCGCGTTCATGTTCTTCGGCGACGGCATTCATCCGGCGGAATGGTGGTCCCGCGGCAACGGCGCGACCATGGAGCTCGGCCCCGCATTCGCCTCGCTGGACCGTCTCAAGAATAAGGTGAACTTCGTCCACGGCTTGCGGCATCCCGGCAACGTCTGCGATGGGCACGCCAAAGGGGCGGCCGGCATCCTCAGCGGCATTCACCCCAACGGCGGACGCGAGATTCGCGCCGCTGCCAGCCTCGATCAGGTCCTCGCCCGACGCATCGGCGAAGCAACCGCCCTGCCGAGCCTGGTGGTGGCGTGCGAACAGCCGGTCAGCGGGTTCCACGAGTCCGGCTACTCGATGATGTATGCCTCGCACGTCTCCTGGAGTTCGCCGGTGACCCCCGTCCCCGCGGAACTCTATCCGGCCCTCGCCTTCGACACCCTGTTCGAGAGCCGAGGCAACCGGACGCAGGCGAGCGTGCTGGATCATGTGAACGAGCAACTCCGCGATGTGTCGCGCAATGTCTCCAGCTCCGATCGGGCGCGGATCGATGAATACACCAACAGCATTCGCGAAGTGGAAGGCCGCCTGGCCCGGCTGGCGAACGAGGGAGGCGGACCGAGCCCGGCCATCCGTGCCCAGCGCCCGGCGAACGGCCTGCCGACACAGTTGAACGTGCATTCCCGCTTGATGTGCGACATCATCGCGCTGGCGTTCCAGACCGACCGCACGCGGATCGCCACGATGCTGCTGACGAACAATCTCTCCGGTCAGGTCTATCCGTTCCTCGGGCTCCGCGACAACCACCACGGCTCATCGCACAGTCCCAACAGCCAAGCGTGGGCGTCGATCAGCCGCTTCTGGGTGGAGCAATTCGCCTATCTCGTTGGCAAACTGGAGGCCACGCGCGAAGGGGACGGCACGGTCCTCGACAACTGCTGCATCATGCTGGCCAACGAACAGTGGACCTTCCACAACGCCGAGAAGGTCCCGCTGCTTGTCGGCGGCGGACTCGGCGGCGCCTTCCGCACGGGGCGAACCCTCGATTTCCACCAGAGCCGAAATCGCAAGTTCTCCAGCCTGCTGATGACGATGGCCGACCGCATGGGCCTGCGTCTCGATCGCTTCGGCGACTCGACCGAGCATCTGGACATGTAGTGCATTGTCACAGCCTATTTGTCGGGTGCCCCAATGTGGTGCGACGCTCCGCGTCGCATCATTCACGACGCGGAGCGTCGTGCCACATAATCGCAAATCGGCACCGACCGCGTCGCCGGCGCCGGCGCCTGGCACGTCTGGACCAGCGACCCGGGCTGAAAAAAAAAA
>JACQFG010000227.1 GCA_016200155.1 Planctomycetota bacterium
ATGTCATCGACCGCAACGCCCTCCATGAACGAAGCCAACGAACGCGATCCGTTCAACAATAACAGTTACGGCACCCTCGTCGATTCCGGCTACAAGCTCCTCAGCCTGCCCGTGCTCGACGTCAATGACTTCAACGAACGCATCATCCGCGGCTACGAGGAAGGCTGGGGCGAACGCGACCTGCCCGCCGACCTTACCACCGCCCGCTCGCTGATCCCCGCCGGCACCGCGACCCTGCGCGACTTCAGCAACATCGCCCCCGAGATTCCGGAGTACATCCCGTCTAACTGCACCGGCTGCATGGATTGCGTCACCGAGTGCCCCGACACCGCCATCCTCGGCAAGGTCATGTCCGAGACCGAGTGGAACGCCAAGATGCTGACCATTCCCGAAGCCGACCGCGAGCACTTCAAGAAGGAATGGTCGAAGACCAAGAAGTACTACGACGCCTACAAGAAGAAGCTCGGCGACGGCGGCATGTTCAACATCATCATCGACCCGTCCAAGTGCAAGGGCTGTGCCGAGTGCGTGACGGTCTGCGACGACGACGCCCTGAAAATGATTCCGAAGAACGACGACGTCATGCTCTGGTCGCGCAAGGCCCATCGCTACTTCAAGAACATCGGCCCGTCCGACGACAAGTACATCAACGACAATCTGCTGATCGACATGATGCTGAAGGAAAAGACGCATATCTACGTTGGCGGCGCCGGTTCGTGTGCCGGCTGCGGCGAAGGAACCGCGCTGCGCATGATGTGCTCCGCCACCGGGGCCAAGCACGGCGATCAATGGGCCCTCGTCGCCGCCACCGGTTGCAACACGGTGTACACCTCTACCTATCCGTACAACCCGTACCTGGTGCCGTGGACCAACTCACTCTTCGAAAACGCCCCGGCCGACGCCATCGGCGTCCGCATGCGCTGGGACCAGATGGGCTGGCAGAGCAAGCCGATCTGGTGCATCGGCGGCGACGGCGCCATGTTCGATATCGGCTTCCAGGCGTTGTCGCGCCTCTTCGCCTCCGGGTACAACATCAAGGTCTTTGTCCTTGACACCCAGGTTTACTCCAACACCGGCGGCCAGGCCTCGACCGCCAGCTACACCGGCCAAAACACCAAGATGAGCGTGCATGGCAACGCCTTCGGCGGCAAGCAGGAGCGCCGCAAGGAAATCGCCCAGATCGCCATGATGCATCCGCGCACCTATGTGGCCCAGACCACCTGTGCCCACATCAACCACTTCTACAAGAGCGTGATCGGCGCCCTCGAGTTCGACGGCCCCGCCATCGTCGTCTGCTACACCACCTGCCAACCCGAGCACGGCGTCGCCGACAACATGGCCGGCGAACAGGCCAAGCTCGCCGTCGATACCCGCGCTTTCCCCCTCTTGATCTTCGATCCCCGCAAGGGCGACAAGGTCAAGGAAAAGCTGTCGCTGCAGGGCAATCCCGCCGTCAAGGACGACTGGTGGAAGAACCCCAAGACCAACGAAGAAGTCACCTTCATCGACTTCGCCCGCAGCGAAGGCCGCTTCGCCAAGCACTTCGACAAGGACGGCAACCCGTCGCAGTTGCTCATCAATGCCAAACAGGATCGCCTGGAAAACTGGCACCTGCTGCAGGAACTCGCGGGCATCCGTTAATCGCCGTTTACGTTTAGCGCTCGCGCGGCGCCATGCGAGCGCTAAACGTAAACAAATTCGTTATGGCCACCATTCTCGCCACTCACGACTTCGCAACCCTCGACGCCGCGTGCGAATTCCTCAAACGCACGCGCGCCGAGCTGCGCAACCTGCGCCACGTCCGCATCTGGAAGGACAAGCTCCACGTCATCGACGTCAACAAGGATTGCTTCGAAGTGCGCGGCATCGGCTACACGAACGCCGACATCGTGCCGCTTTTGAAGATGATCAACACGGCATTCGACCCGACGAAGATCCACGAGCCGACGACGCAGGAGTACAAGGAATTCGACACCGGCCGACGCCATTGCTGGGCGGAGGATCGGGTGATGTGAAATCTCATGCTCGACGATAGTAGCGTTTGACCTTATTCCGAAGAAGCGCGCGAATTGCCAGGATCGCCGCCAGCAGATTGGCCCATGCGGCAATGCCGGTCGTGAACATGATCCCGAAGAAATTGATGATCACGGTGCTCCTGTCAGAATCGCGCCCGAATGTTTGATCAAGGGCCCGGTTGGCATCCTCGGCATATTTCAGGGCGAAGAACGCCAAAGGATGCAGACGGAACAACAGATCGAGCCCCAGGATCGATGCCATCACGATCCCCGTGATGATGAGCCCTCGCGATCCGGCGTTGTACTGGCAACGAACAGCGCTGGCGACGAAAAGCAGGAGGATCGCGAACAGCACCATGCCGATGCAGGCCCCGAAGAGCGGCGCTAGATGCTTGAGCGGCTGTTCATGATTGAGCGCCTGAGAAATCCGGGGGGCATCCCGCACGACATTGGGCACAATGTTCAAGAGCAGCGCCGCGATCGACAAAACCAACGCCACCAGCATGGTTCGCGCCGCCGTGCTCATCTCGGCGGCCGCCTCGCGACGCAGGATTTTCACCTCGTCCTCTTCTTCGGCCTCGTCGTTGATCTCTTCGTCGCCATCCGGCGGCGCCTCTGCCATGTCCCATCCCGGCGCCATTTCCTCGCGAGTCTCTTCAGCCGGGATTTCTTCATCCAGCACTTCTTCCTGCGGCGTGAAACCTTCCTTCTTCATCTCGACGTTTTCCATAGCAACGAAGATTGCCGCGCAGTGCGGACAGCGCGTTCGCTTCCCCTTCGCTTCTTCTCTCACTTTCAGCGTCGTCTTGCATTGCGCGCAGCGTGTCAACATTTGAGATTCGCCATCTGTTTAGAAATGGGACCTCGGACTCATCCCGGCCCGCTGCCATAGATGTGCTGGATCGGCGTCTTGTGGCCCCACGCGATCTGCTCGCGCGTCACGCCGAACACCGCCGCCACCTTGTCGCGCTCGTCCGGACTTGGCGTCCAGCGGCCCAAGACGATCGCCAGCACTTTCGGCTCGTCCAGTCCGGACAGCTCCGCCAGCTTTTTGACGTCGATCTTGTGTTCGACGCACAACTCATCCACGCTTTTGGTTGCTTCCATTACGTTACCCCGGACATCGTAGGTCAGGCTTTCCAGCCTGACGTGGCACATGCGTCAGGCTGGAAAGCCTGACCTACGGACTCCTGCCGAATTGCGGCCCGTGGCCGTGAATATGCTCGACCGTCGATTTGTGCCCCCAGGCGATGTCGTCGCGCGTCAGCCCGAAGACGCCGGCGATGCAGTCGCGCTCCGCCGGGCTCGGCGTCCAGCGGCCTTCGACGATTGCCTGCACGCGCTTCTTGTCGAGGGCCGAACGCTCGGCAAGCTGCGCGAGATCGATCGCGTGCTCGCTACAAAGCTCATCGACGCTTTTCCGATGATCCATCGCCGCCTCCCGTGCCTATTATATCGTTGACGCAGTGAAAAAGTCCGCGTACCATCGGACGATCGGCAACCCTTACCCCCCGCCTGATTGGAACCATCCCATGAAAGCGTACCTCTCCCTGCTGACGATTCTCGTGTTCGCCGCCGCAGGCTCGGCTCAGGATAACCGCCAGGTCGAGCTGAAAAAGGGCGACCGCATCCTCTTCTTCGGCGATTCGCTCACGCAGCTCGGCGGCCAGGACGCCCCGAAGCAGCACGTCACCAAGGGCTACGTCAAGATCGTCCAGGAAACGCTCGACAAGACGCACCCCGACCTCGGCGTCAAGGTCGACTGGGTCGCGACCGGCGGGCACACCGTTCCGCAGTTGCTCGCCCGCTTCGAGAAGGACGTGCTGCCCAAGAAGCCGACGATCATCGTCATCCAGATCGGCTGCAATGACGCCCGCCGGCTGGAGCCGAAGGTCTTCAAAAAGAGCCTGGAAGACCTGATCGATCGCATCCAGGCCGAGAATATCCAGGTCATTCAGTGTACGCTCACCAGCGTCGGCGAAAAGCACGACGGCACCAACAACGACGACCCGGAACTCGACTACTTTGCCGCCATTCAACGGCGGATCATCAAGGCCAAGAAGGTCCCCTATAACGACCTGCGCAAGGCCTTCGTCGATCACTGGAAAAAGAACAACCCCGACAACAAGGGCAGCGGCATCCTCACCTACGACGGCAACCACTGGAACCAGGTCGGCATGCAGTTCGTCGCCGAGCAGATGCTGAAGCGGTTCAAATAAGTTTCGCCTACGGGGATTGCGACGCGGCGGGCCTCCCTCGACCCACCGCCAAGGTGGAGAAGTGCAATGGTGAGGATTTTCATTTGCTACCGTCACAAGGATGCGCCGTGGCCTGCCGCGTCGCTTTACCAGACGCTTCGTGACCATCTCACCAAGGCCAGCGTTCCGGCCGAGGTTTTCTTTGATATCGACACCATTGGCGCCGGCGAGCATTTCCACAAGCGCATCATCGACGCGATCAAGCGTTGTGACATTCTGCTGGTGGTCATTGGCAAAAAGTGGCTGACGTTGCGCAGCGACAAGACCGGAGGCCGCCGCCTCGACGATGACGATGATTTCGTTCGCCTCGAGATTCAAGCGGGCTTGAAGCACAGGGTTCAAATCATCCCCATCCTCGTGGACCATGCGAAGATGCCGAAGAAGACTGATCTGCCTGAGAAGCTGAAAAAGCTGGCCGAGCTACATGCTGTCCAGGCGCATCAGCCGGATTACCTGAATGTCTTCGCTGGCAAAATCGAATCGCTCGCAAGACGGCTGCAGAAGCCGCGGAACATCGACCAGCGCGGCAACAGCAGCTTTCTCGTCAAGGCGCCACACAAGGAACCTGCGTCGTTGACGGACCATGACCAGTCGGTGCGGAAGTGGGTTGACCAGGTATTGAACGAGCCGCAGTCGCCCCTCGTTATGAAGCCGACAGACTGCGAAGAAGTCGAAGTACTCCCTCCCGTGGACACAAGCGCCTTCTTGATTCAAGCGGACAGTCGCATTATCGACCTGCGAACCTGGAAGCACGTTCCGGACAAGGATAGGCATCACCCCACCAGTCCGGTCTGCTGCACCAGAACCGTGCTGCTGAAGAAAGACAGGCCCACTGAGCATTTCGAGATGGAGGGCCTCACGACGGGACTGGACCTATGCTGGAAATGCCTTAGCTTGTATCCGTCGCAGTCGATCGGTCAGAGCCGGGAAATCCCTGTCGGCAGCGAACGGATGAAAGCTCGACGCCTTAGGATTGATGTCAGCGATGTTCCACTCCGTGAAGAAATCGAACTTCATGCGGCCGCAACCTTTTGGAATTCCCACCAGGCCAAGCACGAGCAATGGTCCGGCGTAACGGGCTATACGGGAGCAAACACCGTCTCGATGTTGCTGCTATTCCCTGCCCATCGACCGTTCAAGAATTTTAGAATGATGATGACCCCATTGAAGAGCGCCAAGCCCGTCGAGTGCGATCGCCCGGGGATCATCTTCATGGGCGAAAGACGCGAATGGCTTTACTGGGTCGTTCCCAATCCGCTGGATAAATGGGGTTTTCAACTCCACTGGGACTGGTGACCATGAACGAATGCGCTGTGCTCCGATGTTGAAGTTCTTTATTTCCTTCGCCAAGCAAGAGCAAAGCCTGTTATCGGCCATGAATCCGAAATAGCAAAGACGGGAGCATCGATGAAGGTCATTTTGATTGGGGGCGTACTGGCGCCTGTACTGGCGATCATCGTCCTGGGATATGCGTCGCAACAGGATGGTAAGGCGCCTGCGACCGGCCCCGCGACCGAGAATCGCTTTCCGCCGCTCAAACTGCCGGCCGGGTTCAAGGCGACGCTGTTCGCGTGCGATCCGCTCATCGAGTATCCGTCGGTCATCTCGATCGGACCGAAGCCGGGCGCCATCTTCGTCGCCATCGATTACATGACCGGCCTGGAGCGCGACGGCAAGGTCAAGAGCGAGATTCGCCTCGTCGAGGACACCGACGGCGACGGCTATGCCGACAAGGCCACCGCCGTCGCCAAGGGATTCAACTCCATTCAGGGCCTCGCATATCACGACGACACGCTCTTCGTCATGCACGCTCCCTTCCTGACTTCGCTCAAATACGACAAGAAGACCGGCATTGCCGAGAGTCGCAAGGACCTGCTCAGCGGCCTCGGCCTCAAGCCCGAGGATAATAAATCGCGCCTTCACTGCGCCAACGGCGTGGTCGTCGGCCACGACGGCTGGCTGTACTTGGCTCTCGGCGATAACGGCGTCAACGTCCCACGCCCCGAAGGCGATCGGCTCATCCACAACGGCGGCGCCATCCTGCGCTGCCGGCCCGACGGTCGCGATTTGCACGTCTTCTCGACGGGCCTGCGCAACATCTACGACATCGCCCTCGACGCCGACCTGAATGTCTTCACGCGAGACAACGAGAACGACGGCGGCACCTACATGATCCGCGTCCTGCACAGCTTCTTCGGCGCCAATCACGGTTACCCCTACGACTACGAGGAACGCCCCGACCACGCCCTGAAGCCGATCGGCGATTTCGGGCTCGGCTCGTCGGCCGGCGGCGTGTGCTATCTCGAAACGCAGTTCCCCAAGCAATATCGAGGCAACCTCTTCTTCTGCGAATGGGGCAAGTCGATCGTCCGCTACGAGCTGAACCGCGCCGGCAGCGGGTTCGCTCCGGTCAAGGAAATCGAGTTTGCATTTGGCGACCCGAAGGACACCTATCCGTTCAAGCCGACCGACATCGTCGTGCAGCGCGATGGCACCATGATGGTCGCCGACTACGCCGACGGGCAACGGCCCAAGCGCGGGCGCGGCCGCATCTACCCCATCAAGCACGCGGGAGGGGATGCCGAGCCTGCCAAGAAGCAGCCGAAGTCTGATCTCGACAAACTCAACTCGGAAAGTTACTTCGATCGATGGGAAGCGCAGCTGGCATTTGAGCGTCGGGGCGACGCCGGGCGCCAAGAGTTGGGCGACGCCTTTCGCGCCAACAAGATCGGGCCGCGCGCGATCAATCACGCGCTGCACGCGCTCGCCAAAGGCCGCGGCGGCGCGGGCCTGGGCGACATGCTGGCCCTGGTCACCGATCTCGACCCGATCATTCGCCTGCCTGCCATTCGCATCATCGCCGATCTTACGGATCCAATCCTGGTCAAGCACAAGCTCGATGCCGGCCGAGGCGATGACGCCATCGCCAAGACGTTGGCGACGCTGAAGAATCGCGACGATCCGCGCGTCATGCGGGAGATTGTCATCGCCCTGGGCCGATTGCGCTGGGCCGACGCTCCCGCCTGGCTGGCCAAGAATCTGACCAAGCCCGATGATGTGCTGGCGCACGCCGCCATGCAGACATTACGCCGCGCCGATAACTGGCCGGCGGTCCTGAAACTGCTCGATCAGCCCGCCGACAAGCCGATCCGCAAGATCGCGCTGCGGACGATCACTGACCAGTACGACGCAACCATCGTGGACGACCTCCTCGCCCGGCTCAAGAGCGACAACTTTGTGCCGCACCGGCGCGAATACGCGGAGGCGCTCGCGCGCGTGTACAAGAAACCAGGGCCGTGGAAGTACTGGGAATATCGTCCCGAACCACGCCCGGTCAACACGCAGGCCTGGGAGCGCACGGCCGCGATCGCCAATGCCCTCGACGGCGTGCTGGCCGAC
>JACQFG010000219.1 GCA_016200155.1 Planctomycetota bacterium
CAGAGCTTGACGGTGCGGTCCTTGCTGCAAGTGGCCATCAGCGTGCCCGTCGGATGAAACGCGATGCCGGTGACCGCCGCGGTGTGCCCTGCGTAGGTGCGGATGATCTTGCCGTCGCCGAGGTTGACGAGGTGGATCGGGCCGTCGGACGTGGCGATGACGGCAGTCTTGAGGTCCGGGGCGAAGGCGACGGCGCTCACGGGCACGGGATCGGGCGGAACTTTCGGAGCGGGCGTCGGCGGGGCAGGGAGGTCCTTGACCTTCTTGCCGCCGACGTCCCAGAGGCGGACCACGCCGAGATAATCGCCGGAGAGGAGCTGCTTGCCGTCGACGCTGAAGGCGACGCACAGGCTCCAGTCCATCTTGTCGGTCAACTTGCTCGACGCTTTGCCGGCCGCCACGTCGAAGATCTGAATCGAATCCGCTTCGCCTGCGACGGCGAGCGATTTCCCATCGAGCGACATGGCCGCGGCCCGGACACGGAAGTCGATGGCAGCGGTCTGGGCGACCTTTCCTTCGGGCATCTTCCAGAAGTTGACTTTCTTGTCGACGCCGATCGACGCAAGCGTGGGTCCGCCGGTCCAGGCGATGGCGCGGACGGGTCCATCGTGGCCCTTCCAGATTTCGGGCTTGCCGGCGCCGGTCTTGAATGCGGCAACGGTTTCCTTCTTGAAGGCTTGCAGGGTGCCTCTCTCGCAGCCGGCGACAATCGTGCCCGAGGTCTCGCCGTACGCAATGCCGAAGCCGGGGCCGTCGAGCCCGGTGATGGTGAATTCGAGCTTGGCGACGGCCGGATTGATCGGCGGGAACATCGGGCCTTTCACCGGGTCCTTGGGCGGTTCCTTCTTCGCGGCCGTGAACTCCGGTTGAGCGGAAAGCGTGATGGCGCCCAGGGCGCCCAAGAGCAAGGAAGCAAGCAAACAACGCATTGTATATCCCCCCTGACGAATTGTTTATTTCGATTCCACGCGGCGAATCGATTTGATGAGCACATCGTCCGTGGGCACATCCTGGTGTCCGGCGCGAGGTCCGGTCCGCACTGATTCAATCTTGTCGACGACCTCCATGCCTTCGGTCACTCTGCCGAAGACCGCGTAGCCGAAGCCGTCCTGCGCTTTATCACGATCGAGGGCGCGGTTGGCGACGGTGTTGATGTAGAATTGTGCCGTGGCACTGTGCGGATCGTTCGTGCGGGCCATCGCAAGCGTGCCGCGTTCATTGCTCAGTCCGTTATCTGCTTCATTCTTGATGCCCTGCAATAACAACTCGGTCTTTTCGCGCATGCCGGGCAGAACCCCCCCACCCTGGATCATGAAGCGCGGCTTCACGCGATGGAAGGTCGTGCCGTCGTAATGGCGGTCGTCGACATAGCGAAGGAAGTTCGCCACCGAAATCGGCGCCTTCTCCTTGAAGAGCGCCATCTTGACGGTGCCCATCGACGTCTCCATGGCGACGATGGGATTGTCCTTCGAATCGGCCGGATGAGACTCGTTGACGGCGGGACGAACATCGCGATCGGCGTCTGGCTTTTTCTTGGGCGCCGGGTCGTTGCAGGATGCCAGGGCGACAAGGCATAGCGCGATCGCTATCAGGCCGAAGTGTTTCATGGTACGGGGGTCTTTCTTTGTTTAGCGCTCGCAGGGAAGCGACGAACCGCTTGACGCATCCCTGCGGGCGCTAAACGGGGAAGGAGCTACTTGACGCGCTTCACCGACTTGATGACGACGTCGGTCGTTGGCACGTTTTTGAATGAGCCTTTGTTGCCCGTATCGACGCGGCGAATCTTGTCGACGACGTCCATGCCTTCGACGACCTTGCCGAAGACGGCATAGCCGACATTGTCGGCAGCGTTTTCGCGATCGAGGCCCTTGTTGTCGACGGTGTTGATGTAGAACTGGGCGGTGGCGCTGTCGGGCTCGCCGGTGCGGGCCATGGCGATGGTGCCGCGCGTATTCTTGAGACCGTTGCCGCCCTCATTCTTGATGGGGTCACGGGTTTTCTTCTGCTTCATGCCGGGCTCGAAGCCGCCGCCCTGGATCATGAAGTCGGCGATGACGCGATGGAAGATGGTGCCGTCGTAGTGCTTGTCGTCGACGTATTGCAGGAAGTTCTTGACGCTGATCGGCGCCTTGACGGCATCGAGTTCGATGACGATCTTGCCCTGGCTGGTCTCCATGACGACGCGCGGGTTCTTGGCGTCCTGGGCGAATACGGGGGTGAGCAGCATCAAACCGAGGGCCGCGATGGCGAGGAACAAACGCTTCATGGTCAAAACTCCTGGGGTTAGGTTGTCTTTGTCTTCGTTTAGCGCCCGCAGTGAAGCGCAAAACGGCTTGGCGCTTGACTGCGGGCGCTAAACGAGAGAGGTCAGCGCGTCGTCCGCAGCACCGAGCGAATCACCACGCCCCGATTATTGTAATGACTTCGCACCGCTCAGCAAGGAAGCGGCTGCCAAGTCAAAAGGCAAAAATGGTTGGCCTCTTACTTTTTCCTTTTTCCTTTTGCCTTGTGACCTGGAGGTTGACCTTCGCACGCCGAATTGTATGTCATCGACATGACCCCCATCACCATCGGCGTGCCCAAGGAAATCAAGACGGACGAATATCGCGTCGCCATGATCCCGGTCGGCGTCGACGAGCTGACGCGGGCCGGGCACAAGGTGCTGATCCAGGCCGGGGCAGGGCAGGGGAGCGGCATCGCGGACGAGCAATACGCCGAGCACGGGGCCGAGATCATCGCCAACGAGGCCGAGATCTGGGGCCGGGCCGACCTCATCGTGAAGGTCAAGGAGCCGATGCCCGCGGAATGGCCGATGATGCGGCCCGGGCAGATCGTCTTCACCTATTTCCACTTCGCGGCCGATCGCGGCCTGACCGACGCGGTGATGAAGTCCGGCATCACAGCGATTGCTTACGAAACGATCAAGGACAAGAACGGCACGCTGCCTCTCTTGACGCCAATGAGCGAAGTCGCCGGCCGCATGAGCATTCAGGAAGGGGCCAAGTTCCTGGAACGGCCATTCGAGGGCCGCGGCATCCTGCTGGGCGGCGTGCCGGGCGTGCTGCCCGCGAATGTCGTCGTCCTGGGCGGCGGCGTCGTCGGCGCGAATGCGGCCAAGACCGCCGCGGGCCTGGGCGCCAACGTCATCCTGCTCGACATCAATCTCGACCGCCTGCGCTACATCGACGACGTGATGCCGCCCAACGTCACC
>JACQFG010000241.1 GCA_016200155.1 Planctomycetota bacterium
GGGACGGCAAGCGCTTCGCGCTGGGCGATTTCAATTCGACTGTCAGCCTGTGGGACATCGCCGCCGGCAAGGAAATCAACGTGCTGAAGGTTGACAAACGCACGACCGAGGAGTTTCTCGCCGCGCTCGCCCTGGCCGACGACGGCAAAACGGTCCTGTCGGTGTGGACGCGCGCACAGCCCGACGCGGACGACTTCCAGTGCGGCCGCCTCATCGCGTGGGACGGCGATACCGGCAAGACGCTCTGGTCGCACGTCGTCCCCTACCGCGGCACAGCGCCGTTGCTCGTCACGGGCGATCGGCTGCTCGTGGGCGGCGGACCGAACGTGTTCGACGTGTGGAGCATCAAGGACGGCAAGCTTCTCGAAAGCCACGGGGCGCACACGGGGCCTATCAATGCCCTCGCGGTGCTGGCCAATGGCGACGTGCAATCGGCGGGCCTCGAGGGCACACTGATGACCTGGCGCAAGGGCCGGCTCACCGACAGGACCTTGATTCACAAGGGCGCCGTCACCGCGTTTGCACTGCACAAGGATCGCACGCAGTATCTCACGGCCGGCGCCGATCTGCTCATCCATCACTGGCCGCTGCAGGCCGCCAAGCGTCCGAACTTTCCGAAGACGCACACCGGTCCGATCACGTCGCTCGCCTTCAGCTCGTCGGGGACGTGGATCGCATCGGGCTCGGGCGATCGCAGCGTCAAGACGTGGGACCTCGACGCCCGCAAGGAAATCGCCACTTTCACCGGCCACGCCGACGCCGTCAACGCCATCGCCGTCTCGCCGGACGATCGCTGGCTCGCCTCGGCAAGCGACGATGCCACGATCCGCGTCTGGCCGATCAAGGACGGCAAACCCGATGCTGACCGCGATGTCATCACGCTGGAAGGGCACAAGAAATCGGTCGTGTGCTTGACGTTCTCCGCCGACGGCAAAGCGCTACTCTCCGGCAGTCAGGATCACACTTTGAAAGTTTGGGACTGGGCCAAGGAAAAGACGACGCGCACCATCCCCGGCCACAAGAACTGGATCACATCGATCCTGCACGTCGATGCAAAGACGGTGCTAACGACGAGCGATGACCTGACGATCTGCATGTGGGACTGGCAGTCGGGCAAGGAGCTGGGGCGGATCGACTTCGGCGCCGTCGGCGATTGCCCGCGCTGCATGGCGCGGGCCGGCACCGATCGATTGCTGGTCGGCACGTCGAACTGGCTGATCTACGAATTCCAGTTGACGAAATGAGTGCCGGTTGCGGCGCAGCACGAGCGGCAAACCTGCTGCGCCGCAACCGGCAAACCAGGTCTACTTCGCCGGCGCCGTCTTGGGCGCCTGCCAGAACGGACTGATGCGGTGGATCTTCTTGAGGGCAATATCGCGCTCGCTGTTGGATTTCGCTTTGCCGAGCTTGGATTTGAGCTTCGAGAGCTTCTTGCGGCGGGATCGCTTGCGGCGCAATTCAATTTGTTTTTCCGACATGGTATAATAGCCTCACGTTTGCTGCGGTGTCCATTTTCCAAACCGCTATTGTAGCGGCTTCGATGGCCAAAACCAGGAGACCTCGCAATGACCGACGACATGAGCGCCAACCACGAGAAAATTCTCGCCAACCAGCAGCAGATCCTCGCCAACCAAGGGCACATCGAGACCAACCAGGCCAAACTCGACAAGCTGCTCGGCAATCAGGCGTCGATCCTGGCCAATCAGAAGCACATCCTCGCCAACCAGGCCAAGCTCGACCGCGTCCTGAAAAACCAGGAACGCATCATCGCCAATCAGGAAAAGGTGCTCGCCAACCAGAAGAAGATCCTCGCCGGCAAAAAGTCGAAAAGGAAACCCTCGTGATGCGCATCATCACGCAAAGCGCCGTCCTCAAAACCAAATGACGCGAAAATCGTCTAAAATATATACCCTGCCGTTCACGGCAGGATTCCTTTTGCACTCGGAGCCTCAATGCGCAAGAACTTCCCGTGGATCATCGGCGGTTTCGTCCTCGGCGTCCTCGCCACCGCTTACTTCACGCATCAGTGGATCGCCTACGCCCAGCAGACCGAACGCCCCGGCAACTCGCTCGACAACCCCATCGACGTCCCGCGCGACCTCGCCGGCCTGTCGATCAAGACGCCGCGCGTTCGCGTCGTTCATACCACCGACCCCTGGCAGGAAGGCGGCTCCCTGTATCTCCAGGAAGTCGATCCCTGGCTCGGCTACATGTGGGGCAAGAACCTCACCCAGCGAAACTTCCGCGAACGCGACGGCGTCTACGGCGATAACGGCAAAATCGAAGGCGTCCTCCTCCCCGACGGCGCCACCAAGATGATGGACCGCTCCCATACCAACTCGTGCGGCACCTGCCACAACTCCCCCTACCGCGACGGCGGCGCCGGCGCCACCATCCCCAAGAACGGCGCCACGGGCCGCAATACCCCGCACATGTTCGGCGGCGGCCTCATCGAAATGATCGGCCAGCAGATCCGCCTGCAAGCCTACGCCATCGCCGACACCAATCGCGACGGCTGGATCTCCAAGGAAGAAGCGAAAGGCAAACGCCTGGTCATTTACAACCTCCCAGAAGGCGAACCGGGACGCGTCGCCATCGATCTCGGCTCCTTCGAGGAAGACGAGTACGGCGCCCCCGGCCTCAACCCCATCATCTATCCGGTCTACGTCGACCGCAACGGCCTGCGCGTCGCCTATGCCAAGAACCTCAAGCACCCCGAAGTGGCAGGCTACCAGATCGACGTCCAGGTCTTCGGCTGGGGCAACCTGTACATGCCGTTCCGCCCGCCGGTCCAGACCACGCTGCGGGCCTTTACCTCCGGTCCGTTTGATATCCACTCCGGCCTGCAAGCCCACGACCCGACCAGCTACACCAGCCCCAAGCGCGACGCCCACGCTCTCGTCTCCAACGCCGGCTGCCAGCAATTCATCACGCAGGCGACCAAGGACCGCGGCGGCGTCCGCGCTCCGACCAAGACCGGCCTGCCCGGCATCAGCCTCGATGATCCCGATCGCGACGGCTACTGCGAGGAAATCTCCGAAGGCGATCTCGACGTCGCCGAATGGTACCTGCTCAACCATCCTGCCCCGGCCCGCGGCAAGATCACCGACGACGTCAAGGCCGGCGAGAAGCTGTTCGCCTCCGTCGGCTGTGCGTCGTGCCACGTCCCCGACTGGCACCTCCTGCCCAGCAACCCCAAGGCCAAGGACTACACCGAGAAGTTTGACGGCGATCGCCGCTTCTTCGACTTGAAGGTCTCCTGGAGCGACAAGACCGAACGTCTCGAAGGCAAGCTCGATTACCTCGTCAACAAGGTCAAGGACGCCAAGGGTGAACGCATGGTCCCCAAACGCGGCGCCTACACCATCCGCGGCGTCTACAGCGACTTCAAGTATCACGACGTCGGCGAGGCGTTCTATCAAATGCAGTTCGACGGCAGCATCGTCAAGAAATGGAAGACCGCGCCGCTCTGGGGCGTCGGCCA
>JACQFG010000242.1 GCA_016200155.1 Planctomycetota bacterium
AACATCGGCACACCCAACTTCAGCGCGGGCTACGTTCAGGTATCCTACTTCCTCACCGGTGAAAGCCGCACATACGACAAGCGCATGGGCCGGCTTGGCAGCGAGTACATCGCCAAGGCTAACACCCCGTTCTGGCTCGTTCGCGACGACAATGGCGCCTTCAACTGGGGCCTGGGCGCCTGGGAAGTTGCGGCACGCTACTCGACCATCAATCTCAATAATGGTCCAATTCGCGGCGGTATCATGGACAACCTCGAAATGGGTGTCAACTGGCACCTCAATAACAACCTGCGCGTGCAGTTCATGTACATCCACACGGACCGCTATTCCCTGGCGCCCAACCAGAACAGCGGCTGGCTGAACGGCTTCGGTATGAGGACGCAGTTCACCTTCTAGCGAAGGGCCGCCAACGCATGCTGAGGAGACGGCCGGTCTTCGGCCGTCTCCCCGACGAAACAATCGCTCTTACGAATTCGAAATTACCTGAGATCACTGGAACCCAACGAGATGGAGATTATCATCATGAAGAAAATGTTGCTGGGTCTGTTTTGCGTCGCCTTTGCCGGCGCCGCATACGCCCAGGAAGTGAATGTGGCGCATGAGCCGATGCAGCCGACGACGCTGCAACAGGTGTCGAGCCGATTGTTGGCGCGCGGCGCCAGCTGCAATTCCCCCTGCCCACCCGCTTGTCCGCAGCCGTGTAAGGTCGCCTGCGCCCACGGCTGGCGCCCACCGTGCCCGAACTGCCTGACCGTTCCCGCTCAGAAGGTCGAAAAGCACATTTGTTACTCCTCGGTCTGTGAAAAGATTTGCTTCCGCGCTCCGTCGTCGTTCCTGCACGGCGGCAGCTGCGAACAGAACTGCGAGCACCGCTCCTACACGCAGAAGTACCTGGTCAAGAAGGTGACCACGACGGTCACCGACACGTACAAGTGCGTTCCCGCCAACCCCAACTGCGATAACTGCCGCAGCGGGATCCTGCACTCCCACCATCAGCCCGGCACGATCGTGGAGCCGATCCCGGTGAAGCCGATGCCGCCGGCAAGGAAGTAAGCGACGACGTCCCATTCTCATCCGCGAAAGGCCATCCTCAGGATGGCCTTTCGCCATTCTGGAATGCCGGATAGAATTCCTTCAATCGCCCGCAACGGGATCCGGCTCATGAACGCTACCCTCCGTCTTGGGATCGCCCGCGTCGCATGCCACTGGCGGCCGATCATCATGGCTGCCACGGCCGTCGGCCTGGTGTGCTTGTTCTGGTTCGCGTCGCGCTATCCGCAACTCTTCAGCAAGGCCGACCACGTCGGCGAGACGTTGCCGAGCATGGCTTACAGCAGCCAGCTCATGGTCGCGGCGGCGGATGCTCCCTGGTGGTTCCGAATCCTGGCCGCCACCGTCAACTGGCTCGACAGCATGAAGATCGGCATGACCTTCGGCGTCCTGTTCGGCGCCTTGCTGCACACGGTGCTCCGCTATTATCCGCTCAAGATCGGCAAGAACCTCTATCTCAACTCGCTCAAGGGCGCCCTCGTCGGCGTGCCGATGGGCGTGTGCGCCAATTGTGCGGTCCCGACCGCCTGCGGCGTCACGCGCGGCAATGGCCGCGTCGAGGTGGCGCTCGGCTTTCTGTTCAGCTCGCCGAATTTCAATCCGGTCGTCGTGATGATGACCTTTATGGCTCTGCCGCTCGCCATGAGCCTGACCAAATACGCCATCTTGCTGCTGGTGATCCTGGTCGTGGTTCCCTCGTTGATCCGCTGGCTCGAGCGCGACAAGCCGCTCGAGGTGGTGACGAACACCGACGATCAGGCCGTTTGTGCGATCGACCTGCCGACTTCGGATAATTGTCAGGAGCCGTTCACGCGTGTGTTGGCCGAGCTGGGGCGGGAATTCGGCAAGCACGTGTGGATGCTTCTCAAGCCGACGGTCACGCTGATGCTTCTGGCCAGCGTCGTGTCGGCGACTCTGCTGGTGCTGATTCCATGGGATGCGCTGCTCTCGGAAGTGACGCCCGGCCGGGTTGCGGTGGTCAGCCTGATTTCGGTATTCATGCCGGTGCCGATCGCGCTGGATGTGATGTTCGCCGCCCAGCTTCAAGCGCAAGGGGTGGCTCCCGGCTACGTGATGCTGTTCGCGATGACCCTGGGCACCTACAGCATCATCCCCAGCATCTATTTATGGCGCGAGGTCTCCCGGCCGCTCGCCGTGGCGCTCTTCCTATTTTTCCTCGTCACCGGCTGGATTTTGGGGCTCGCCTTCTGAAAGCTCGATCGGTCGCAAGCGAGGTTAACTTATCCGATCGTGCCGACGCCTCGGCCATTGCCCGGAGTCTGCCCGTCGTTTTCGCGAAAATTCATAGCCTTTCCATCACGTTGCGCCGCACGCCATTCCGAAATTAACTCTAACTCTCCCGAAACACCCAGAGTACGGCGGTCGCTTGGACCGCCGTCGGCTTCCGATTGGCTCCCTCGCTTGACGGCAGAGTTGGACGAAACGCATCCGACGAACAGGCAGCCAGCACGGAGGCACACCCATGGCACGGAGGCATCCTCGATGCGCGCATTTTCTCGCTGGTTTCATCGCACCACCCTCTTCGGAATCGCGGCCGGCAGCCTGCTGATTCCCGCCACCCTGGCCTCGGCACAAGAGCCGACTCCCGACGTTCCGAAATTGCCGCCGCCGCGTCTGGCCGCCCCGGTGACGACGGAAGCTCCCAAGGTGATCGTCGCACCCCCGGCGATCCCGGACTGCCCCAAGTCCGCCTGGTACGTCAATCCCCCTTATCGCAGCACGCCGCGCGTCGGCTTCTTCCCGATCCCGCCGACCGGCTGCGGCTACTATTCGGTCGCCGACATGCTCACCGGCGAATCGGGCGACAAGGCGCCGAAGTCGGGCTACCCGCCCTTCGCGCTCAATAATACGCCGTTCTATGAGGCTGACTTCCGCTACGTCGATGATCCCAAATACGATCCCGATTTCCTGGAGCGGCTCCATCGCATCCACATCGGCGACAACTGGCTGCTCGGCACCGGCGGCGAGGCGCGCTGGCGCCACATGCACGAGTTCAGCAGCCGATTCACCGGCAAGACCAACGACTATGACCTGACGCGCATTCGCCTCTACGGCGACGTCTGGTACAAGGACACCTTCCGCATCTATGCCGAGGTCATCTCCGCCAACACCGCCAGCCAGGACCTCGCGCCGCTGCGGATCGATGAGAACAAGGCTGACTTCCAGAACCTGTTCATCGACGTGAAAGTCGGCGAGATCGACGGTAAGCCTGTCTATGTCCGCGTCGGCCGCCAGGAACTGCTGATGGGCTCGCAACGGCTCATCTCGCCGCCTGACTGGGCCAACACCCGCCGCACCTTCCAGGGCGTCCGCGGCTTCTGGTCCAACGACAAGGTCGATATCGATCTCTTCTGGGTCAAGCCGGTCATCCCCAACAACTCCGGCTGGTCGCCGGCCGATCACAATCAGAACTTCTACGGCGCCTGGCTCACCTATCATCCGCAAAAAAAGGAAGCCATCGACCTCTATTACCTCTACCTCGACAACTACAACAAGACGACGACCCTCGGCCTGACCCTCGCCCCGACCGGCGTCCACACCCTCGGCACGCGCTACAGCGGCAGCAACGAATCCAACGGCTTCCTCTGGGACGTCGAAGGCATGCTTCAGCTCGGCCAGCGCGACGGCCAATCGATCACCGCCGGGTCCGCCAGCGCCGGTCTCGGCTACAACGCCAAGAACCTGCCCATGAATCCCACCGCCTGGATCTACTACGACTGGGCCTCCGGCGACGGCAGCCCCAATGCCGGCGACTATAACACCTTCAACCAGCTCTTCCCGCTCGGACATCACTACTTCGGCTGGCTCGATCTCGTCGGCCGGCAGAACATCCGCGACTGGAACGCTCACCTGTATCTGTACCCGGCGAAGTGGCTGACGCTGAACGCGCAGTATCACGTCTTCAGCCTCGACAGCGCCCGGGATGCTCTGTACAACGCCGGCGGGGCGCCGATCCGCGCCAGCCTGGGCGGGGCAGCGGGCGGCCGCGTCGGGCAGGAGTTCGACCTCATCGCCAATTTCCACCTCAGCAAACGTTCGGACTTCATGGTCGGCTGGTCGAAACTACAGACCGGCGACTTCATCAGCAACACCGGCAACGGCCGCTCGCCGGAGCTGTTCTACATGATGTACAACGTCCGCTGGTAATTTCGGCCTTCGTTTAGCGCCCGCGCGGCGCCACGCGGGCGCTAAACGAAGAAAAAGCGTGCGATTTCCCGATACAATGGGCGCATCGCTTGTCGCGGAGATCACGCCGTGTCCGGGCCCGACTATTATGACGATGATTTCGACCGCCCGCAGACTCGTGCCGGCTCAGGTGCGACCTCGGCCGGCGCCATCGGGTTCATCTTCGCCGTCGTGTCGATCGGCCTGATCGCGGTCGTCGCCCTGCTGTGGTACTTCCTCAACGAAGAACAGGCCCAGAACGCCCGCAACGTCGATCAGAAACGCTGGATGCTCTACTGGTTCGTGCTGCTCGACATCCTCAGCTTCCTCGCCGCACTGACCGCCGCGCTATTGGGCGGCCGCGGCCTGAGCCCGAGCAACCCGCTCTACCGCGGTTGGAGCATGGCGGCCTTGATCCTCGGTCTCCTGGAGATCGTCGTCACACTGATCTTCGGCCTGTTCATCACCTGCTGCGTGGCGGCGTTTGAAATCTTCGGCGGACGATGATATTGTCAGAGCCTGATGCGTAAGCGAAGGACATTTTCTTCGCTCACGCTTCAGGCTCTGATGGACAATCCCCCATGAACCCGATCGTCTTCGCGCTCCGGCATCCCGTCACCGTCATGGTCCTCATGGCCGGCATCGTCGTCGGCAGCGGGCTCGCTTTCTGGCGCATGAAGATCGACATCTTCCCCCAGCTCAACCTCCCCGTCGTCTACGTCTGCCAACCCTACGGCGGCATGGACCCCGCCCAGATGGAAGGATTGCTGACCTACTACTACGAGTATCACTTCCTCTACATCGGCGGCATCCATCACGTCGAATCCAAGAACGTCCAGGGCGTCGCCATGATGAAGCTCTACTTTCATCCCGGCACCGACATGGCCCAGGCGATGGCCGAGACCATCCAGTACGTCAACCGCTCGCGCGCCTTCATGCCCCCCGGCACCGTGCCGCCGTTCGTCATGCGCTTCGATACCGGCAGCGTCCCGGTCGGCTATCTGGTGCTCTCCAGCGAGACGCGCACCGTCGGCGAAATCCAGGACCACGCCCTCAACCGCGTCCGACCGCTGTTCTCGACGCTCCCCGGCGTCTCCGCGCCGCCGCCGTTCGGCGGCAGCATACGCAGCGTCGTCCTGCGCGTCGATCCCGACGCCCTGCGCCGCCATGACGCTTCGCCCGACGACGTCATCGCCGCGCTAACCGCGGGGAACACCGTCAGCCCGTCCGGCAATACCCGCGGGCCCGACCTGATGCCCATGGTCGTCTCCAACGCCATGGTCAAGGATCCCAAGGAGATCGGCAAGATCCCGCTCAAGCCAGGCTCCAAGATCCACCTCCGCGATCTCGGCGTCGTCGAGAACCCTGCCACCGACACTACCTATGGCTACGCCCTCGTCAACGGCCGACGCGCGGTCTACATCCTCGTCACCAAACGCTCCGACGCCAGCACCCTCGCCGTCGTCAAGGAAGTCCGCAACAACCTCAAGAAGATGCACAACGCCCTGCCCGCCGAGATTCGCGACGAGATCACCGTCGGTTTCGAATTCGACCAGTCCCCCTATGTCGAACGCTCG
>JACQFG010000243.1 GCA_016200155.1 Planctomycetota bacterium
AGGATGAAACGCGCCCGCCGCGCGACGGCAAAGAACGAATCATGATCCTCGGCGGCGGGCCGAACCGCATCGGGCAGGGGATCGAGTTCGACTACTGCTGCTGCCATGCGGCGTTTGCGTTGAAGGAGGCCGGCTTCGAAACGATCATCGTCAACTCGAACCCCGAGACGGTTTCGACTGACTATGACACCAGCGACATGCTGTTCTTCGAGCCGTTGACGACGGAGGACGTGCTCAATATTTGCGATCGCGTGAAGCCGAAGGGGCTGATCGTGCAGTTCGGCGGGCAGACGCCGCTCAATCTAGCGAAGGCGCTGGAGGCGGCGGGGGCGCCGATCATCGGCACGAGCGTCGATTCGATCGATATCGCGGAGGATCGCAAGCGTTTCGGCGAGCTAGTCGATCGCCTCGGACTGAAGCAGCCACAGGGCACGATGGTGCGCGATCTGCAAGGCGCAGTGTTTGCTGCGCGCGAGATGGGCTACCCGGTGCTCGTGCGGCCCAGTTACGTGCTCGGCGGGCGGGGGATGGAGATTGTCTACGACGAAGACCGCATGAAGACGTTCGTCAACCAGGCGCTCGACGTCGCGGCCGGCAAGCCGATCTTGATCGATCATTTCCTGGAGTCGGCGGTCGAGGTCGACGTCGATTGCCTGTGCGATGGGCAGCGCACGATCATCGGCGGCGTCATGCAGCACATCGAGGAGGCCGGCGTCCATTCGGGCGATTCCGCGTGCGTCATCCCGCCGTACAGCTTGCCGACGGAGGTCATCGAAGAGATCAAACGGCAAACGAAAGCGATGGCCCTGGAGCTGAAGGTCAAGGGCCTGATGAACGTGCAGTTCGCGGTCACGGGGATGAGGGGAAAACCAGCCGCTTGCGGCGTAGCACCTGCTGCGCCGCAAGCGGCAACTGTCTATGTTCTCGAGGTGAATCCGCGCGCGAGCCGCACGGTGCCGTTCGTGGCCAAGGCGACCAATGTGCCGCTGGCGAAGATTGCGTCGCTGATCATGGCCGGCAAGACGCTGGATGAGCTGGGCATTCACGGCGAGGTGGTGCCGAAGCATTTCTCGGTCAAGGAGAGCGTGTTCCCGTTCAACAAGTTCCCGGGCGTGGACATTATCCTTGGTCCGGAGATGCGTTCGACCGGCGAGGTGATGGGGATCGCGGACAGCTTCCCGATGGCGTTCGCGAAGAGCCAGATCGCTGCGAATGCGGCGCTGCCGACAGAGGGCACCGTGTTCATCAGCGTGAACGATCGCGACAAGCCGGACGTGGTCGCGGTGGGACGAACGCTGATGGAGTTTGGTTATCGTCTGCTGTCGACGCGCGGCACAGCGAAGGCATTGCGGGCGGCGGGGGTCGAGGTGCAGGAGATTTCGAAGCTGCAGGAAGGCCGGCCGAACCTGATCGACTACATGAAGAACGGCGAAGTCGATCTCGTCATCAACACGCCGTCAGGCAAGGGGGCGCGCACGGATGAGGGGAAGATTCGCGCCGCGGCGGTGATGAACCGGGTGACCTGCATCACGACGCTCGCCGCCGCCGAGGCCGCCGTCGAGGCGTGCAAGGCGCTGCGGCAAGGAGAATTGACGGTAAAACCATTGCAAGATTGGTTCGCGTGAGGGGCGAATGGCATGGCACAACCAAACATATCGTTTGATGGATCGCCCGTTCAATTCCAGTTGGGTTCGCCCGTGCATGGAGCTAGATGGCGACGGCAGGTACACTATCAAAGCCGGCTTCGATCCGACTTACGGCCGAAAGCCCAGCGTGGGGGTTATTGGCAATGGATTTCGAAATCATCGGCGAAATCACCGACGTCGAAACCTTCGCTGTTGGAAGTTCGATTCGCGAGGTTGGCCGACTACGGCGGATCTATGGTTCCGGTCGATGGCGAAAACGGAAGGGGAATGCGCAGGTGCGTTTCGAAGATGGCACTCTCGCCCGAGTCGAGGTCCATTGGTATGAGGCCCACGGCATCGGTCGGAAGGAATTGAAAATCAAACGCTTTCTGGATGAATGACATGACAAAGAAAAAAAAGACCGACAAGTTCCTGCTGTGTGTCAAGAACGACGACTACCCGGCCTCGCTTGAGGTGCGCAAAATCTATCGAGTGATTCCCGACGAGGCAGCCGCGGGTCGGCATTTTGTCCGCATCGTCGACGAATCGGGTGACGATTACCTCTACCCCGAAAGCTATTTCCTCGCCATCGAGTTGCCGAAAGCCGCTGCCACGGTTTTCGGGCAAGCGTCGTGACCGTCACGACGCTCGCCGCCGTCGAGGCGTGTAAGGCGCTGCGGCAGGGAGAATTGACCGTAAAACCATTGCAAGATTGGTTCACGTGACATAGAAATAGCGTTGCGTCTCGTCGAGTTCCTAACTGGAGTGCGCTAATGGAAACTGCTCAGATTATTTATTCGCTTTCTGGCTGTTGCTGCTGCTTGCTCGTCATCGCCATCGCGGGAGGCGTGGCTTTCTTCATGATGAGCAAGAAGAAAGACGAAAAGAAGAAGGGCAAGGACGAAGACGAGGATGAGAAGGACGAAGGCAAGGAAGACGAAGAGAAAGAAGACAAGGATGAAGGCGGCGACGAAGGCGACGACGAGTGATGCGCCGTCGCATCTGAGCCCGAAGCGCATGCGAGGGACCGGCGCGGTCCCTCGCCTGTGCTTGACTTTCTCAATCCCGCAGCGGTCAAATGCTCTTGAGCAATTCTTCCGCGCCGCGCTCGCGCAGTTGCTGCGCGAGTCCCTGTCCCAGCAACTCGGCCTGCTCCATCGGCCCCGCAATCTCCGCCTCGACACGCTGCGTACCGTCGGGCGGCAGCACCACCCCACGCAGCGTTAACACCCCGCCCGCGATATTCGTGACCGCCCCGATCGGCACCTGGCAGCCGCCGCCCAGACCGCGCAGCATCGCTCGCTCCGCCAGGACCGCCCAGCGCGTCGGCATGTCGTTGAGCCGATCGAGGATCATCCGCGTCGCCGCGTCGTCCGTCCGGCATTCCAGGCCCAGCGCGCCCTGGCCCACCGCCGGGAACATCCACGCCGCATCGAGCACTTCCGTGATTTGATCCGCCAGCCCCAGACGCACCAGCCCGGCCTGGGCGAGAATCGTCGCATCGAGATCCTGGTCTGCGAGCTTGCGCAGCCGGGTCTCGACGTTGCCGCGAATGTCGATCAGCTTCAGGTCCGGCCGGCAATGCAAGAGCTGGTCCTTGCGCCGCAAGCTGCTCGTGGCGACGACCGCCCCGCTCGGCAAGTCGGCAAACGCCCGGTGTCTCTTCGAAACGAACGCATCCCCCGTCGGGCCTCGCTTGGGCACCGCGGCGAGCATCAAGCCCGCGACGGCAAACGTCGGCAAGTCCTTCAAGCTGTGCACCGCGACATCGACCCGGCCGGCCTGCAGCGCCTGCTGGATCGCCTTCGTGAAGGCCCCCTCGCCGCCCAGCTGCACCAACGGCACATCGCGCACCTGATCGCCGACCGTTTCGATCTCGACGAGTTCGACGGCACGCTCCGGGGCGGCGGCGCGCAGCAGCTCGGTGACGTGCCGGGCTTGCCAGAGCGCGAGCGGACTGCCGCGCGTGCCGATGCGAATGGTGGTCATGGCATCAAAATCAGAGCCTGAAGCGTGAGCGAGGGAAGTTACCCTTCGCTCACGCTTCAGGCTCTGACGCTTTCATCTCCTTGAGCTTGGTCCGCAACCGGGCGACGATTTCCGAACGCGGCAGGGCAGACGTTTGCAATCGCTTCTTTTCGCTTTCATCCCGGTCGGCGCGGTCGAGCGCGAGCCAGACGGCCTTCAGCGTATCGGGATCGTCGGCACCGCGCGGGAACAGGTGCCAGTGCAGGTGCGGGACCTGATTGCCGAGCAGCTCGCAGTTCAGCTTGCGTGGCGAAAAGGCGTCGGCGATGGCCCGTGTCAGGGTGGTCATTTCCTCAAGAAACGCGGTGCGAACCTCGTCCGGCAGGTGGAACAGCTCGACAGCATGGGTGCGCGATACGAGGATGCAATAGCCGGTGTAGTATTGCCACGGACCGAGGAGGGCGACGGAGTGCGGGAACTGCCAGACGATGTCGTCGGCAGGGCGTGCGTCGAGGTTGCAAAGGGGGCACGGCAAGCGGCGAAGACGCGTAATTACCAATCGCCGCCGCCGCCCCCGCCGCCGAAATCACCGCCGCCGCCACCGCCACCGCCCCAGTCGCCGCCGCCACCGCCCCAGTCGCCGCCGCCGGCGTCAGCGCCCTTGTCGTCGCCGCCGCCGCCCCAATCGCCGCCGCCGGCATCATCGCCGCCGGATTTGTCGGTGAAGCCGCCGCCCTTGTCGTCATCGCCGCCGGCAGCGGCGCCACCGCCGCCCCAGTCGCCGCCGCCGGAAGCGCCGGTGTCCGTGTCTCCTTGATAGCCGCCGCCTGCGCCCGTGGACGCGTCCCCGCCGCCCCAGTTGACGCCGCCGCCGGAATTGTAAGACGCATGGCCGCCGAACATATTGTTGTAGATCCACATGCCTGCCATGGCGCCGAACATGCCGCCGAGCATGCCCGTGAAGAACCCGCCGCCGCCGCCCCCATAGCCGCCCCCGCCGTAGCCACCGCCGCCGTAGCCCGGCGCGGCCGCCGGCGCGGTCAGCGCCCGCACGATGGCGAATATGACCCAGATGACGACCAGAACCACGAGAATGGTGCAGACCCAGCCCACCCAGGCCGGCACGCCCGCCTCTTTGTCGTCGTGGTGTTGTTGCTGCTGACCCTGCGCCGGCGCATTCTTTTTCGCATGATGCTGGTTCATCGTATCCAGCACATAGTCGGCTACGCGCACCAGCAACTCGTCGGCCGGTGGCTTCTTGGAAATGATCTCCTCCACATGGTGGACATTGTCCGTGGTGAAATAGCCTTCGCTGCGCGTCTTGTTGCCGACCTCGATCCGATAGAACTTGGGCTTTTTGCTGAAAACGAGGTAAACGCCGTCGACCTTGTGATTCTGAAACCGATCATGCGACCATTTGGCCCGGGCGTTCTCGTCCTCCGGCCCGGATTCGACGGTCTCGATGAACAGCTCTTTATGATGCTTGCGTGCAATGGATTCGATGATCGTGTCGGCCTTTTGTTTGGCCGCCCTGCCGAACACGCCGGCGTCGTCCTGGACGTGGCGAATGCGGGGATCCTGCGCCGACGCAGCGCTCAGGACCAGCCCGAAAAGAACGGTCAACAGCCCAGCCCGGCCGAGTGTACGCAACATGTCGTTTTTCTCCCGTGGTTGGAATCGTCCGCGCCTATCTTAGAGCCCGTTGCAAATTCAACCTGTAGCCGCATTCGCCAGAATGCGGGGTTACTCGCCACGCTGCCCGCATTCTGGCGAATGCGGCTACAAGCGAAGTGAACAACGGGTCGGCGGTTAATTTTGCAACAAGGTCTTATTCGTCCTTGTAACCATATTATTGCCGGCGCAGCCAAAGAAAGGAAGGGCCGGAATTATACTTATTTGTCGCCTCGCCGTTTCCAGGCGCCGCTCAGGTCGGCCGGCTCGTTGACCTCGGGGAGGGCGATTTTGCCCGACGCAGTGACTTTCAGCATGTCGTCGGCCAACTCATACGTCAGCGCGACGCTGGCCGGGCTGCGCAGCACGATCTGGCGCTCCTTGTCGGCTTGCTTGAACTCGAACTCGCAGTTGCGGAACGTGCCCCGGGGCGGATCTTTCTCCGAAGGGACCAGGTAGCCGAGATCGACGAGCCGTTTGCCGCGGACTTCGGAGAAGCGCAGATAGAGCTGCCCCTTGGTGTTGACGTCGTTCCCGCCCGGGACCTTGATCGTCACGTTGACCGGCGGACCGAGCCATTCCCCGACCAGCGGCGCGAAGTCGTCGGCCGGCTTGGCGCGCCGATCCATCGTTTCCAGCACGTGCCGGGCGATGGCGAGCAACACCTCGTCATTGCTGGTGCCCAGTTTCGTCCTGATCATCTTGACAACTTCCTCACGATCGCCTTCCGGAAACAGGCTCGCGGTCTTCGGACTGACCACAACCTCGAAATGCTTCGGCTTCAGCGTGATGACGATGTAGATGCCGTCAACCCCGGCGCTCTTGGCGCGTTCGATGGCCCACTGCCGCGCCTCCTTGGCCGGCACACCTTTCTGCACGGTCTCGATCAGCAGGTCCTTGCGGTGCTTTTCCTTGATCTTGGCGATGACGGCATTCGCGTCCTCGATCGCCTTGGCACTGAACAGCTTCAACTCATCGCTCACCGGGCGCGGACGATCCTTCTGTCCCGCGTGCGAACCGAGCACCAATGCCAGGACAGCGACAACGACGATCAGGCCGGCTTTCGATGCTGCATGCAACATGGCGCACTCTCCCGGAGTCAAGTGTCTCGTAGCCACAAGCTGCCAGCTTGTGAGCTGAGCAGTTGATTTGTAGCCGCGTTCGCCAGAACGCGGGTTTTTGCGGGTGTTCTGTCCCGCGTTCTGGCGAACGCGGCTACGATCAACTGCTCATGGACTTGCGATATGGCCATCTAGTAATCATTATTCGCATCCGCATGGCAAAGGGAAAGTGGAAACGAGGGCAATCGCGCGAGTCGTCCTATACAATGGAGAGACGGACGCCCCTGGACCCCCGCCAGCGCCACCAATCGCTGCGCTCTATGGTGGGGCTTGGAGATGAATATGACCCCGCGTGAAATCGTTGCCGAGCTGAACAAATACATCGTCGGCCAGGACGCCGCCAAGCGCGCCGTCGCCATCGCCATCCGCAATCGCTGGCGCCGCCAGCAGCTCCCTCCGGACCTGCGCAAGGACGTCACGCCCAAGAACATCATCATGATCGGCCCCACCGGCGTCGGCAAGACCGAGATCGCCCGCCGCCTCGCCCAGCTCGTCGGCGCTCCGTTCCTCAAGATCGAGGCGACCAAGTACACCGAGGTCGGCTACGTGGGCCGCGACGTCGAGGGGATGGTGCGTGACCTGGTCGAAGCCGCGGTCGCGCTGGTGCGCGCTCAAGAGCGCGAACGAGTTGCCGAACAGGCGAGAGCGCGGGCTGAGAACCGCTTGCTGGACCTGCTCATCCCCGCCCCGACGGCCGCGTGGTCCGAATCGGATGAAGCCGCGGCCGATGACGCAGAAGAGCGCCGCAAGCGCTCTCGGGAAAAGATGCGCACGCGGCTACTTGCGGGCGAACTGGACGATCGCGAAGTGTCGATCACGCTGCCGGGCCGCGGGGTCGA
>JACQFG010000240.1 GCA_016200155.1 Planctomycetota bacterium
GAATTCTTGATCCCTTCCTGTCTTCCTGCCTTCCTTATAGTGTCATGAACCTCAGACGGCTCAAGATTTACGAATGCAGAATAAGGTTCCAACACCCTTCAGAACGGGGGCTCCCATGCTGCGGTCGATTCTTGGAATGGGCACAATCGGGCTGTTGCTGCTGAGTGCGGCGCCCGCGTCGGCGAAGATCGCGCCGATTCCGTTTGCGGAACTCGTCGCCAGGGCCGATTTCGTCGGCATCGTCGAATGCGAGACGGCCGGCGCGATCGTTGCCACATACAAGGTGATCGAATCGTGCCGCGGGGCCAAGGCGGGCGAGCGGATCAACCTTCGCTCCTTCGTGCGCGGGCCGGGGCCGCAGTTTCGGCACAGCATGGTCGGCGAGCGAAGTCTTGTGACAGCGATTCGCGCCGGGTCGCATGAGGACTTTGTCAAACGCAGCACCGTCATGAGCCAGCCGCTCGGCTGGCGGAACCTGCACGCCGACTACGACGTCCCGTATGGGCAAGGTCCATTTCCCGAAGGCCCGGACACGAAGAAGCAATACGAGGAAGCCAAGAAGCTGGTCGCAGCCCAGGGGAAGGCGGAGTTCAAACTGCCCAAACCGTTGGCGCCGGCCGTCTGGTCGGCGCCGCCGTTGCCTCGCCCAACGGCAGCGCAGCTGGAGGTCTGGCGGGCTCGGCTTGTGCTCGGCGCCGGGCCTCCGAAGAACGACGAATACGCAAAAGCGAGGGACGGCCTGCTGGCTTATGATCCAGCGCCGTTGTTTGACGAACTCGTCAAATGGGCGCCCGGCGAAAAATTGGGATTTGCTCGAGCGGAGAGCGCCTACAGCAAGGCGTCGCTGGCGGCCTGGCGCTGCGGGCAGGATCGCGAGAAGCATCTCAAGATGCTGCTGACCGCGCAGGAACCGGTCGTTCGCGTGGCCGGTGCGATCTATCTGTGCTTCGAAAACGAAAAGGTCGGCATGGGAGAACTCGCGGAACTGAGCAAACTTGAGGGCGAGGCGGGCGGCTGGGCGGCGTTGACGCTGGCGCGGCGCGGCCAAAAAGAAGCCGTGCCGCGCGTCCTCAAGCTGTTTGGCGGCTCGCAGCGTGCGAGCCGATTCGAAGTCAACCTGCGTCTCAACGCCCTGGTACTGTTCTCAAACTCCGCCAAGAAGGCCGGCGTCGCACAGCCGCCGAGCGAGCGCTTTGGCGCCGTCGAATTCGAGACGATTCAGGGCTGGTGGCAGAAGCACGCCGACAAGATCACGCTGCACGACCCGTGGCTGGAGACGTTGAGCAAGCAGAAGATCGATTGATCGATCCACAGTACGGCTATGTAACGTTGGGAGGAATAACTTCCCGATTTCGGTTCGTGGATCGGGCACTTCCCGTGGTGCAGGCGGCTCGCCTGCACGACTTCGGCGTGTGGCCGCTGGTGTGCAGGCGAGCCGCCTGCACCACGGGGTGTTGGCCAAATCGGGAAGTTATCGTTCGAGCAATCCTATAATGGAAGCATGTGCCACGCCAGCATCCTCGGTCCTGATGGGGCCATTGCGCGCAAGCTGCCGAACTACGAGCCGCGCCCGGAGCAAGCACAGATGGCGGACGCCGTCGCCGCGGCACTCGCCGGGCCCGGGCATCTCATGGTCGAGGCGGGCACCGGCGTCGGCAAGAGCTTCGCGTATCTCGTTCCCGCCATCCAGGCTGCTTGCGCCTCCACCGAAGGGCGCGTCGTCGTCTCCACGCACACCATCGGCTTGCAAGAGCAGCTCATCCGCAAGGACATCCCGTTCCTGCAGAGCGTCATGCCCGAGAAGTTCGCCGCCCTGCTCGTCAAGGGGCGCGGCAACTACGTCAGCAAGCGCCGGCTGAAAGTCGCTCACGAGAAAGCGTACTCCCTGCTCACCGAACGCGACGCAGTCGAGCAGCTCGACACCATCCTCGAATGGGCCGCCCTCACCACCGACGGCAGCCGCAGCGATCTCGATTTCAAACCCAACTATGCCGTCTGGGAGCTGATCGAAAGCGATTCGAGCAACTGCCTGGGCAAGCGCTGCCCCGATTACAGCGATTGCTTCTACTTCAAGGCCCGCGCCAACATCCAGAAGGCGAAGGTGCTGGTCGTCAACCACGCCCTGTTCTTCGCCGACCTCGCGCTGCGGTCGCTCAACAAGGAGGTCGGCATCCTGCCCAAGTACAACGCCGTCGTCTTCGATGAGGCCCACACGCTGGAAGACGTCGCCGCCGAGCATTTCGGCCTGTCGATCACGCGCGGCCAATGCGACTGGCTGCTCAACCGCCTCTTCGTCGAGCGGCGAGGCAAGGCGATCGGCCTGCTCACCATTCACGGCGACAGTCCCGCCTGGGTGCAAGTCCATCAAACGCGCGCCATCGTCCATCAGTTCTTCAACAGCATTCTCGACTATCGAAGGCAGTACGAATTCAAGGCGAAACGCCATTCCAACAGCGACTCGCTGCGCATCCGCGAGAAGGCGATCGTGCCGGACATCCTCTCCGCCGAGTTCCAGAAGTTGGCCGGCACGCTCGGCAAGATCGCCGACGGCGTCAAGGATGAAAAGGAGAAAATCGAGCTGGAGTCGGCCGCCCAGCGCTGCGAGAGCGTGGCCGCCGGCATCGCCGCCTGGCTCAAGCAGGAGCTGGCCGGGCAGGTCTACTGGATCGAAGGCACCGGCGAACGCGGCGACAAGCTGCAGCTCGCCAGTGCGCCGATCGACGTCTCGGGCATCTTTCGCGAGAAGATCTTCGACCGCATCCCGTCCGTCATCCTCACCAGCGCCACGCTCTCGGTCGGCGGCCAGAGCGGGTTCGATTACTTCAAGGAACGCTACGGCTTTCCCAACGAGCAGCCCGCGCTTCAGCTCGGCAGCCCGTTCGATTATCGCCGGCAGGCCGAGCTGCACCTGTTCCGCCAGATGCCCGACCCGACCGCCGATGCCCGCGCCTTCGAGGACGCCTGCCTTGCGAAGATCCAGGAATACGTCGCGCGCAGCGCGGGCCGGGCGTTCGTATTGTTCACGAGCAATCAGACGATGCAGCGCACCGCGCATCAGCTGCGCGACTGGATCGCCGGGCGCGGTATGACGCTGATCAGCCAGAGCGACGGCGTGCCCGCGAATCGCATGCTGGAGGCTTTTCGCGAAACCGATGCGGCCGTCCTCTTCGGCGTCGATAGCTTCTGGCAAGGCGTCGATGTGCAGGGCGAGGCGCTGTCGAACGTCATCATCACGAAGCTGCCGTTCGTGCCGCCGGATCGTCCGCTGGTCGAGGCCCGCTGCGAGGCGATCGCCGAGCGCGGCGGTCAGCCGTTTCTGGAGTACAGCTTGCCGCAAGCGATCTTGAAGTTGAAGCAAGGCTTTGGCCGACTGATCCGCACGAAGAGCGACACGGGCATGGTGGTGATCCTCGACCCGCGCATGGTGACGAAGCAATACGGCCGGCGCTTTGTCGATGCGCTGCCGGGATGCAAGCGATTTGTGGATGGGGCGGAGGTGTAGCCGGGGAGCGTTCGCATCCCCGCCGTCAATAGGTCTACGGTTTCCCATTCTTGCTATCGGGAGCCATGCGCCAGACGCGCTCGACCCAAACCGTGCGGTCCATTTCAGCGACGGTGAAAAGAATACCCAAGGGTGGGTCGAAATAAACGCGATCGTCCGAGGCACGTGGATCCCCCGTGTGCAAGGGGTCTTTCCGCAAGCGCACGTCGATGCGATTGGCTGCGGCCGTGATGTCTGCCTTGTCGGACGCGCTCGTCCAGAGGTTGGCCAGATCGGCCTCCGCCCTCGCCTTCCAAAGCACGGTCCACTTCATGACTTCCCCAAATCTGCGAGAATATCCGCCAAGGGACGGCCGCCCTTTTCCTGCTTTGATTGACGAATCTCGTCTTCGGAAAAGGGAACCTCGATTCTTGCCTTGGTCAGCGGTGTGAAGTGGCCAACGATCTTGCCGTTCGGATCGCACAACTCCAACGGCGCCGGCGCGGTCTGTAATTGCTGCGCCAGGTGTGCATCAAGTCGAATTTGAGTCATGTCCAATCCTCCCAGGTGCCTCAGTTCGCTTTCATGATACCACGGCTTGTACGTTCCGTAAAGCCAATCACCGTGCGAGGTTCACCTTCTACCCGGCCGGCAACTCCATCGTGAAAGTCGTCCCCTTGCCCAGCGTGCTGGCGACGGTCAACGTGCCGCCGTGCATCTCGACGAACGCCTTGGCGACGCTCAGACCCAGGCCCAGGCCGCGCTTGTCGTACTCGAATGTTCCGGACGAATGCCGAGAGACGTCGTAGCGCGTGAAGAACGGCTCGAAGATTTTCGCCACGCAATCGGGCTCGATGCCCATGCCGGTGTCGGTCACCTCGATGTGCAGCTTGCCAGCCGCCGAACGTGAGGCGTTCAAGATGATGGCGCCCGCATCCGGAGTAAACTTGACGGCGTTGATCAACAGTTGCGTCAGGGCGTCGCGTATCTTGTCGGGCTCGACGTGGATCTTGCCCAGATCGCTTGCAAGCGCCGTCTGCAGGGACTGACGGCGAACCTCGGCAAATTGCTTGATCTCGTCCACCGACGACTGGATCAACTCGGCCGCATCGACTTCTTGCCGATGCAACGGCCGTTCGAAGGCTTCCGCCAGCAGCAGTTTGACCATCTGGTCGACGCGCTCGCTCAGCCGAACGCCCGACTGGCGCATGCGCTGGGCGAGCGCGTGCAGGTCGGGCAGCGGCTTGGTCATGCGCACGGCGTGCTCGGAAAGTCCCAGCAGAATCGTCAGCGGCGTGCGCAGCTCATGGCTGGCCACCTTGATGAACGCTTTCTTCACCTCGTTGGCGCGGCGCAGCTCGGCGTTGGCGCTGGCCAGCATGACGTTCTTCGCCTGCACTTCCTTGGTGAGGAATCGACGCTCTTCTTGCAAGCGATAGAAGTCATAGGCTTGCCGCAGCGTGGCCTTCAGGTCTTCGACTTCCCACGGCTTGGAAATATAGCGATAGACATTGCCCTCGTTGATGGCATCGATGACGGCATTGAGATCGGAGTAGGCGGTGAAGAGCAAGCGGATGGCGTCGGGGTGTTCTTGCTTGACGCGCTGCAGCAGCTCGACGCCGGTCATCTCGGGCATGCTTTGATCGCTCATGACGATGTGAACGCGCTCGTTCTGCATCATCTTGAGGCCTTCGCTGGCACGCGTGGCGGTGAGGACGCGGTAGTCGAAGCGCAGCAAGTCCTGCACGCTCTGCACGAGATCGGGCTCGTCATCGACGACAAGGAGACACGGTTTGGCGGCCATGCGCAACATTCCGGGGGACGTGCGAGCGATAATCCGTTGGAGATGTACTATTCCGCGACGGGGCAGGCTGCAATAGCCGCTCTTCGTTTAGCGCCCGCAGGGAAGCGCCAAGCCGCCCGGCGCTTCCGTGTGGGCGCCAAGGAATGCTCGAACCATAACTTCCCGATTTGGCCAACACCCGTGGTGCAGGCGGCTCGCCTGCACAACAGCGGCGATACGCCAAAGTCGTGCAGGCGAGCCGCCTGCACCACGGGGTGTTGGCCAATCTTCCCAACGTTACCAAACGAAGACATCAGGGAACGCGAAACGTCAGGGTCGTCCAGAATGATTCCCATTCGTAGTCGGCCGTCTTGGGCCGGGTCATGTGCGTGAGGCGAATCGTCATCAATCCGGAAGCGGCGATCGGGATCAAGGCTTCCCCCTTGGCGTCGGTGCGCACGGTGCCGCCGGCGGTGTCGCCGTCGCCGGGCCGCTGCCAGCCGAGGTTGGCGTCCGCGAGCGGCTTCTTCTGAAAGTAGACGCACACGCGCAAGGTGTCGCCGACTTTGCGCCCGAACGGATCTTGCAGCGGCACGATCTGCAGCGGCAGATCGAGCGCCTTGTTCCACGCGCCCGCCTTGACATCGCCGACCTGCACCAGCGCCGTGGGCGATTTGCGATAACGCTCCTTGGCCGGCTTGTCCAGCGTCTTCTCCTTGGCGCGCAGCCGATAGATGTGCGGCAAGCCGTCGGTCACCAGGTACTCGTTGAATCGCTCGGCGTCGAGTTCGAGGACCTTCGGCGTCGTCTCCACGGCGATGACGTGGACACCCGCGATGGTCGGTTCGAACTCCAGCAACCCCGAGAGGTCCTTCTTGCCGGCCGACTTCAGCGGCAGCGATTTGCCGTCGGGCTGGATGACGAACTTGCGCGGATAGCGTTCGGTGTCAGGAGCGAATTCGCTCCTGGGAAAATCCATGCCGACGCGAGCATCGATCGTCGCGGCCTGCTTGGGCAGCGCGGTTCTTGGCGGGATCAGCCACAAATCATGGGCGTACCCGATGGACGCAAATAACAACCAGGCAAGGACAAAGACGGTTTGACGGCACAACATCGTAATCTCCTGCTGGCCTGGGAGGTTCATGGCTTCGTGCCAAAGATGGCTTGGACGATTATCATGACGGCGAGTGTACCGTGACTAAGAACGGTGATCCCCAATCCAATCCAGCTCAACGTTCGCCAAAATCCTGGCCGACGGTTGAGGCTCACCGCCAGAAGCGCGACGGCGCCTCCCACCATGGGGAAGCAGCCGACGAGCAGCGAGAGTAACGCCAAGGCTCGGGCAACTAAAGGTATGTAGACCGTGATGACTGCCTGGCGTGCCTCCTTGTCCATGCGCATCAAATCATCCGGATGGGCAGAGGAAAGCAGTTGAGCCCTGCAGGTCAGACACTCCACCCAGAAAGTCTGATCGACGACAATGCCGACTTCGTTGGTGATTTGGTAAGCGTAGGCCCTCGCCTGGACGTGATTGCGCCCGCACGCCGGACAGTCGATGAAAATGTTCGAACCAGGAGGTGATTCATTCATGCGGATCCCCGTTGGACATCCGGTGGCCCATTCGACAACAACATAAGACTATCCGCGCAAAAAACAATCGGCCAGGCGTCCGCACGAATGCGGAGCCTGGCCGACTTGCAGGGTGAAGGCGTGGTGAAACCGGGTCGCTACATGTTGGCGCGCTTCTCTTCGACGAGCGTGTTGATCCGCTCGCCCAGGAGCGCGACGTCGAACGGTTTCTTGAAGGCTTCGTTGAACCCGAAGTTCGCCAGGGCTTCGGGGGCCGCTTCATCTTCGCTGGCCAGCGCGATGATGAGCGTCGTCTCGTAGTCGGGCTTCTTGCGCAGGTTGCTGGCAATCTGCAGCGCGTCCGAACGGCCCATCGCCATGTCGATGATGATGGTGTCGGGATGGAAGCTCTCGGCCTGGATGCCGGCCTCGAAGCCGCTGTTGGCCAGCTCGTATTTGAAGTCATCGGCCTCGGGGAGCAGCTCCCGGATCCGGTCGACAAAGAGCTTGTCGGCGCCGATCACCAGGATCTTGTGCAACCCTTCTTCTTCGAGTTCCCCGAGCGGCATCCCATGTTCCTTGAGGAACTTGATGAGATGTTCGCGCGGGATGCGGCGGTCCTGGCTGCCCGGAATCCGGTAGCCGCGCAGGCGCCCTGAGTCGAACCATTTACTCACCGTGCGGGGCGCGACTTTACAAATTTTCGCGACCTGGCCAGTGGTAAAAACTTTTTTCATGGCAGGCACTCCGTAAACGTGTTTTCTTTGTGCCCCAGCTGGGTGCGGGGACATCGGGGGGAACCACGCCCACCCTTGGCGGCGCACGCATCGCGGATCGGGTCCGCCGGGGCACCTTGCCGGGGGGCAGTGCCGATGCGTGGCTTTTGGGGGGGACTCACCTTGGACCGTGTCGGCGGGGGACAGTCCTATTCGTTACGGCCGACTTTTTCCTAAACCACGGTTGCAGGTAATATCGGCACGAAACGTCCCCAAGATGAGAAAAAGCCCACAATCTAAGAAATCTCTACACAATGCGTTTTCCGCGCGATCCGTCTGTCTTACCGGAGTGGCACGGGCCGCAAGTTGCGCGGTCAACTTGACGGCCTTGCCCGTTGTCCGCAGGGTGCCGACGGTGCTCGTCGTGAGTTGCAGGTTCGCGGAGGTGCACGTTCGAAAGGGGCCGGTCTTCTCGTCCGCACTCATTGTAGCGCGGCAGACAAGGGCCGGGCATCATCACGGAATTGATCGGGGAGGTGATGTATCGGAGAGCTAGATGGCCATCTCATAAAGCCTTGCGCAGTGTCGTAGCC
>JACQFG010000230.1 GCA_016200155.1 Planctomycetota bacterium
TCTGAGCCCGACGCGCAAGCAAGGGACGCGCCGTCCCTTGCTTGCGCGTCGGGCTCGGGCGCCTTCTTTCTCAAGAAGGAATCCGCCGTCACCTGGCGCGACCGCTTTCGCAACGCCTGGGACGGGTTCGGCTGGTGCGCGACGTCGGTGCGCGAGGCGGCGATGCTGCAAGCGCTGCGTCGCGCCGGCATCGGTTGCCCGCAAGTCGCAGCCCTGGGTGAAGCCGGCCGACAAGCGTTCGTGCTGACCCGTGCGGAAACCGCGCTGACCGACCTGCGCGTCCTGTTGCCGACGCTGTCGAACATCGACCGGAATCGGCTGGCCGACGCGCTGGGTCGGGAATTGGCACGCATGCACAACGCGGGATTCGATCATCCCGACCTGTTTGGCAAACACATTCTCGCTGCGGCAGAGGGAGACACCTTTCGCATTTGCATTCTCGACTGGCAGCGCGGCCGGCGCCGGCGTTCGGTCTCGTGGGCCATGCGCTGGCGGGATCTGGCAGCCCTCGATGCGACGCTGCATGACGCGGTGGCGCGCGATCGATTGCGGTTGCGATGCTTGCGGGCGTATCTTCAAGAAACAACGGCGTCGCCGCCACTGCCGCGGTTTGCCCGGCAAGTTCGTGCCGCGTGCGAAATCCGGCGTCGGGAACGTCGCATGCGCGAGCTTGGTCAGCCGCCGGCGCCAGCGTGGGACCATCAGTTCGTGCCGCTTTGTGAGAGCCGCTTGCTGATGGTGCGTTCGTATTTCGAACGAATTTTCAGCCGAATGTCGATTGGCGACGTTGAGCCCGAAGCGCAAGCGAGGGAATGGGCGTCCCTCGCTTGCGCTTCGGGCTCAGCCATCCTGATGGACCGTTGGCGGGCGGCGGGGGAGTCGTGGGACATTCCGCCGCTGGCGCATACCCTGTTTCGTCTGCAGCGATTCGGCGTGCCGGCGCCGCGCCTGTTCGCCGTGGGCCTGGCCGAGACGCACGTGTTCCTGATTGCCATCGCCGCTCCGACGACGCCCTTGTCGGAAGCGATCGCGAAAGCGCCGCAGCCAATGCGGTCGCGTCTGTTGCGCCAAGCGGGGCACATCGTGCGGCGCATTCATGAAGCTGGGTACAACCTGCCGAACGGCGACACGTGGGAGCGCCGGCTCGGCGTTGCGTCCACCACGGGGGAAGTCGTTCTCACCAACCTCGAGCCGCTCGTGCGCGGCAATGCAAGCTGGCAGGATGTCGCGCCCGGCGAGTTCAATCGTCAAGCGTTTCGCCTGTCGCGCACCGAGCAACTGCGATTTCTGCAGGGCTATCTTCAGCGCAAGCGCAGCAAGGCAACTGAAAGGCAGGCCCTGACATGACCGAAATCGACACCCCTGCTCCGTTGTGCGACAGCAACGCCGGCGCGCCGCCCGCCGCTGCGCAGATCGTACCAAGCACATGGTGGCAGCGTCTCCTTCGCGGCATGCGCCGGCTCTTCACGCCACGCGCCGATTGGCCTCGGTTCGCCGGCGAAGACTGGCCCGATCACATCATGCACGCGCAGCTCACGGATGACTTTCACGCCAAGCAAGGTCGATCGACGGCGCGCTGGTCACTCGAGACGGATGGTCAACAGCTCGTCGTCTACCTGAAACGCCATTATCAGTTGCCGCGCTGGCGTGGCATCCTCGCAACGCTTTTTCCGGGCGGCAACTGGTCGCCGGGCATGGCCGAATGCGCCAACCTCGAATGGGCAAAGTCGCAAGGCCTGCCTGTCCCCAATGTCGTGGCAGCCGGGGAGTTTGTGGGACCCTGGGGAAAATTGCAGAGCTTCCTCGCCATCGAAGAGCTGACCAACATGCTGCCGTTGCACGAGGCGATTCCGCTGGCGGCCCGCCAGCTCGACCCTAATACGTTCCGCGTCTGGAAGGCTGGGCTGACGCGCGAAATCGCGCGGCTGGCGCGGATTCTGCACGATCGAAGCTTCTTCCACAAAGATTTATATCTGTGCCATTTTTTTATTACTCGTGCCGATACTACTCATGTGCCGACAGCCTGGACCGATCGTGTGTTCATGATCGATTTCCATCGGTTGGGGCGTCATCGTCTGGCGTGGAATTTCTTCCTGACGAAGGATCTCGGCCAGCTGCTGTATTCGTCCGACGTCGAAGGCGTCGACGCCCGTGATCGGCTGCGGTTTTGGCGAGCGTACCTGGGGCCGCGCCGGCGCACGCACTGGAGCAAATGGGTACGCCGCATCGTCGAGATGCGCGGCAAACGTTATCGCGAGCACAACGCCAAGAGAATGGAATCGCAAGGCGAATAGATAATTTGTAGGAAGCCCAGGCGTGAGGTACTCCGAACCCCTGGGATCAAAGCTACAGGGCATTCATGGACATCGCATTTTGCTACGAGAGCGTGCTGCCGGCGCGTGGCGGGTGCGAGACCTACATCGCGGACCTGGCCCGCCGCCTGCTGGCCGATCGTCATGCGGTGCACATCTATGCCTGCCGCTGGGACGCCCAGGCGTTGCCGAACGGCATTCAGTTCCACGAGATTTCGAGTGCGTGGGCGCCGCGGTTCTTGAAGCCGTGGCGGTTTGCGCGGCGCTGTCTGCAGGCGATGGCCGAGCGAAATCATGATGTGACCATGGGCTTCGACAAAACGTGGGGCCTCGACGTGCTCTATCCGCAGGGCGGGTTGCACGCCGCGTGTACGGAGCATAACCTGCGCAAGCACGCCAATCCGATCGTGCGTCGGCTGGCAGGGCTCGTCAAATGGTTCGATGTGGCCCACTGGTCGTACTCGATGCTGGAGCGTCGCCAATATCTCAGCGAGCCGCCGCCGGCGATCGTCGTCAACAGCCAGATGGTGCGCGATCACTTCATGCGCTACTATCACATTCCGCCGGGGCAACTGCACGTCGTCCGCAGCTCGATCGATCCGCAACGCTTTCCGGAGCAGGACCGCCTGAAGTGCCGATCGCAATTCCGCGAGCAGCACGGCATCGCGCCGCACGAGGTCGTCGGCCTGTTCGCGGCGATGAACTATCACCTCAAAGGCCTGGAGCCGCTCCTGCATGCGACGGCCAAGTTGTTCGCCCGGCCTGAGTTCGAAGGGAACCCGCCGCCGTTTCGGCTCATGGTCGTCGGCAATCCCAAAGCGCGGGCCTATCAGAAACTGGCCCATCGGCTCGGTATCGATGACGTCGTGCGCTTCGTCGGTTACTGCCCGGAGATGCGCAACGCTTACTTCGCCGGCGACTTCCTCGTGCATCCGACATTCTACGATCCCTGCTCCCTGGTCGTGCTGGAAGCGCTGGCATGCGGGCTGCCGATCATCACGACGCGTTACAACGGCGCCAGCGAACTCATGCACCCATCGCCGCAGCAGCAGGAAGGCTACGTCCTCACCGACCCGCACGATCATCAACAGCTCGCCTGGTGCATGGCTCAGATGATCGATTCGGGCCGCCGCCACGCTTTCGCTCAGGCCGCTCGCCGTACGGCGACGCAATGGACCTTCGAGCAGCACTATCGCCAACTCATGACCGTTCTGGTCGATGCGGCCGCTCGCAAGCAAGCGGCGTGATGGGAGAAAGGGAGAAAGGGAGAAGGGGAGAAGGGGAGAAGGGGAGAAGGGGAGACCGATTGATCTCCCCTTCTCCCCTTCTCCCCTTCGCCGGCACCACCACGACGGGTTCGACATACACCGGCCGCGTCACGATCACCGTGGCAGGCCGGGCGACGATCACCGGCGGGTTGCGCTCGCTGATGATTCGCAGGGCTGCCGCGGTTCGGCCCTCGCGCAGGACATGATTGACCTGATGGCTGAACTCGTGAGCCCCGGCGCGGCGGCCGAGCACGTCACGATACAGGGCGGCGACGAAGCCTTCCGGGGTGTTGCCGTTGCGAACGTAGTATTCAGGGCTGGCCAGGATCGACGCTTCGACGACGTCGAGCGGGGCGCCGTGGCGGATCGCATGCAGATGATCGTGCAGGCCGGCCGAATCGACATGCCGGCCGAGATAGCGGTGATACCAGCTATCGATGAGACCGCCGGCGTCGACCGTCTGGGCGGAGGCCGAATTTACCGTCAAAACCGTTACCGTCAGAACTGCACAGGTGATGAAAGCACGCATTTTCGTCTCCTCTTCCCAATTTACCGTGGTTGCTGGGGGGTACATCGAGAAAACGAACGGGGACGGAAGACTTGCGCGTGCATTTTCTTCGTTTAGCGCCCGCAGTATCCCTCGCGGTGGCGTCGCCCCGCCGCGAGGGATACTGCGGGCGCTAAACAAAGACCCGTGACTTCTACTCCGCCGAGAAGGCGTAAATGCAGGCATGCCGATAGGTTTCGCCCGGCCGCAGAATGATCGACGGAAACGCCGGCTGATTGACGGCATCGGGAAGGGCGCCGGTTTCGAGGCAGACAGCGCTGCGGAGCTTGTATTCCTTGCCGTCTTTGCCTTTCTGACCGAACAGGAAGTTGCCGGTGTAGAGTTGAATGCCCGGCTGGTCTGTTGTCACGGTCATCACGCGTCCCGATTTGGGGTCGCGCAGCCGGGCGGCCAACCTTGTCGCCGCCTTGTTTAACACATAGCAATGGTCGTACCCCTTTGCACCGGTGTCGTAGAGCTTCTCGATGCGGTCGCCGATGCGCATGGGCTTCGTGAAGTCCATAATCGTGCCCTTCACCGCATCCAGCTTGCCGGTCGGGATCAGCGTCTTGTCGACGGGGACATAGCGGTCGGCATTGAGCATCAACCCATGATCGAGCACGGTATCGGCCCCGGCGCCGGCGAGGTTGAAGTAGCTGTGATTCGTCAGGTTGACCGGTGTTTTCATATTGGTTTCCGCCGCATAACGTATTTCCAAGCGATTTTCGTCGTCAAGAGAGATCCATACGTCGACGTCGATTTTGCCGGGATATCCTTCTTCCCCGTCGGGGCTGCGATGTGAGAATTGAACGCCGACCCCTGTTCCGATTTTTCCGACATATTCCTTTTTCCACACCACCTTGTCGAGGCTCTTCTTGATCCCGCCGTGCAAATGATTCGGTTCGTTGTTGATCGCTAGCTTGTACTCTTTGCCGTCCAGCGTGAACTTGCCCTTGGCGATGCGATTGGCGACGCGGCCGACGGTGCAGCCGAAGTACTGGTTGCGATCGGACTGATAGCCGGCGACGTCGTCGAAGCCGAGGACGACGTTGGCGACCTTGCCGGCCCTGTCGGGGACGTTGATCTCGGTGATGGCGGCGCCGAGCGTGATGAGCTTGACGATGACGCCGTTCTTGTTTTTGAGGGTGTAGGTTTCGACGGCCGTCCCGTCGGCGGTTTTGCCGAACGGCTTGGGGCCTTCGACCTGCGCTGCGATGGGGCTGGTCATGAGGATGACTCCGAAGACGGCGATGAAGAGACGTGCGAGCATGGGGGACTCCGAATGTGGGACGCAGCCGCCGCGCGGCGCCGCGCGGGCGCTAAACGAGGAAATCGGCGTTCACGTATTCTATGCCGAGCGACACGCCTTCTTCGCGCGCTTTCGCTTGAAACAAGCCGGCCGCAGGCACGTCGATGCCGGCGCTGGCGTCCTCGACGAGCAGGACGCGAAAGCCGGCCTTGCGGAAATCGCGAGCGGCGAAGAAGCAGCAGATGTTCGTCGCGATGCCGCAGACCACTACCGCTGTCAGCTTGGCGTCGCGATACAGAGCGAACATGCCGGGATGCTGGGCGGTGACGGCGTATGCTTCGAAATCGCGCTGGTAGCCCTTACGCCAGATCGCGTGAAAGCGGTGCGTGTCGAGCCCTGGAACGAAGTCGGCGCCGGGCGTGCCGATGACGCAGTGCGGCGGATAGAAGTTATCCTTTTGTCCGAAGAAGCTGCGATGGTCCCGCGGGTGCCAATCGACGCTCGCATCGATGCGTGCCCAGTCCAGAGACAGCAATCGGTTGACGTTGGGCACGATCTCCAACCCGCCCGGCACCGGCAGCTCGCGCGGGCACAGCGTCGTGAAGCCTTGCTGCACATCGACGACGAGCAGGGCGCTTTCGCGCAACTTGATCATGAATTGCCCGTTGCTTGCGTTTAGCGCTCGCGCGGCGCCGCGCGGGCGCTAAACGGGGAGTTGGAATCAATACGCCTTCGCGAACACCACGCGCCCCTCCGATGGCGCTCCCGTCACCATGCACTTGCCCGCTTCCTTCGCCCGGCTGAACGGGACGCAGCGGATCGTCGCCTTCGTCTCGGTGGAAATGCGCTCTTCGGTCTCGCGGGTGCCGTCCCAGTGGGCCCACAGGAAACCGCCCGGCTCTTCGATCTTCTTCTTGAACTCGTCGTACGAGTTGACCTCGAAGGTGTTGGCGTCGCGATATTTCTTGGCCCGCTCGAACAGGTTCTTCTGGATCTCCTTGAGCAGCGACACGATCTTCGCCGGAACGTCCGCCATCGGCACACCGACCGTCTTGCCCTCCTTGCCGTGGAAATCGCGGCGGGCCATCACGCACGTTTGCTGAGCCAGGTCGCGCGGACCCAGCTCGATGCGGATCGGCACCCCCTTGATCTCCCAGTCGATGAAGCGCGCCCCCGGCGATTGACCGAACCGCTTGTCGATCTCGACGACCAGCGGCTCGTAGCCGAAGAAGTCGTCGCGCGGAATATTGACGATCGACGCCTTCAAGCCCTCCGCGGCCTTGAGCGAATTCGCCCTCTCCTCGTCCGACTTGCCCAGCGGCACGATGACGACATGGATCGGCGCCAACCGCGGCGGCAGCACCAGACCGCCGTCGTCCGAGTGGGTCATGATCAGCCCGCCGATGAGCCGGGTCGAGACGCCCCAGCTCGTCGCCCAGGCATGCTCCAGTTGCCCCGCCTGCGATTGAAACTTGACGTCAAACGCCTTCGCGAAATTTTGGCCAAGGAAATGACTCGTCCCGGCTTGCAGCGCCTTGCGGTCCTGCATCATCGCCTCGATGCACAGCGTGTAGACGGCGCCCGGGAACTTCTGCCCGTCGGTCTTCGGCCCTGTGAGCACCGGCATCGCCATGTGGTCCTCGGCGAAGCTGCGATACACCTCGAGAATTTTGTGCGCTTCTTCCTCGGCTTCCTTCTGCGTTGCGTGGGCGGTGTGCCCTTCTTGCCAGAGGAATTCCGCCGTGCGCAAAAAGAGCCGCGTGCGCATCTCCCAGCGCACGACGTTGCACCACTGATTGATGAGCAACGGCAAATCGCGATAGCTCTGGATCCACGTCTTGTACGTGTTCCAGATAATCGTCTCCGACGTGGGCCGAATGATGAGCGGCTCCTCGAGCTTCGACTCCGGATCGACGATCAGCCCTTCGCCCGGCGACGCCTTGAGCCGATGGTGCGTGACGACGGCGCATTCCTTGGCGAACCCGGCGGCCATCTCCTCCTCGCGCTCCAGGAACGATTTCGGAATGAAGAGCGGAAAATACGCGTTGACGTGCCCTGTCGCCTTGAACATGCGGTCGAGGCCGCGCTGCATGTTCTCCCAGATGGCGTAGCCATGCGGCTTGATGACCATGCAGCCGCGCACGTCGGAATTCTCCGCCATGCCGGCGTGCTTGACGATGTCGAGGTACCACTGCGAGTAGTCCTTGCTGCGCGGCGTGATCGCTTCGGCCATGAGTTGATCCTTCTATGTTGATTTCGTTTAGCGCCCGCGTGGCACCATGCGAGCGCACGGCACCGCGCGGGCGCTAAACGAAGATCGGGTCTTGGGCTCATTGTATGAATGATGTAAAATGGCACGATCATGTTCACGGCACAAAAGGTCTACGCGATGCTGGAAAACGAAACGCTCTGGCAGGCGGCGTTGCAATGCCATCAGTCGCTGGCCGCCGCGAAGATTCCGCACGCCATCATGGGCGGAGTCGCGGTCTGTCTGCACGGATATCAACGCAACACGGTGGACGTCGATTTGCTGATACGCAAAGGCGATTCGAAAGCCGTTCGCGAAGCCCTGGAAACCGAAGAGTTCACGTGGCACGCAAAGGAAATGGAGTTCCGCGCTCCATCCGGCGTCGCGGTTCAAATCCTGATCGCCGGCGAGCCCGCGGGGTCCGACAGTGAAGTCAAGCTTCCCGATCCGGGCGACGACAGCACGACGACCGAAATAGAAAGTCTGACGGTACTTCGCTTGTCGAAGCTGATCGAGTCGAAGATCGCGTGCGGCCTGGGAAGTCTTCGCCGCACGCACAAAGATTTCGCGGACGTCGTGGAGCTGATCATCAAGAATAGGCTGAACAGCGCATTTGCCCGGTTTCTGCACAAATCGTTGCGGAGCACATACCGCGAGCTGGTTCGCAAATCGCGCGGCAAGGCGTGATCCGACACTTCGTTTAGCGCCCGCGTGGGGCCATGCGGGCGCTAACCGAAGACAGGTCATTTGCCTTTCAACCGTTTCGCCAGTGCGTCGATGCGGGTCTTGCATTCCTTGCGGGCTTCGGCATAGCCCTTCGGATTGATGCTCTTCCCCTTCAGATAATCGAGCACGATCTGCTCGGCAGCGACCAGCTCGGCACAGGCATGGGCGGCCTCCGACGCGATGTCGTTGGCGATCGTCGTGACGCCGTTGCGGTCGCCGTGCAGGAGGACGCCCGGCTCGATCTGGATGCCGCCGACGTGGACCGGCACGTGAATCTGCAGGATGTGGCAGTAGCCATGGGCGCAGATGGCGCCGTCCGCGAAGCAGGGGAAGTGCATCGTCTCGACCTGGTCGAGATCGCGGGCCGCCCCGCTGGTGATCAGGCCGGCGGCGCCGAACGCCTTGTACGTCGTACACATCACCTCACCGAACGTGGCCGACATCACCGGCGTGTCGAGATCCTGAAAGACGACGACCGGCGGCCCCGGCAGCTCGGCGAACGCGGCGACTTGCTGATCCAGTCCGGAGTAGACGTTGCCCGACGTCGGCGGAAATGCCGATCGAAACGTCGCCGTCGAGGCATAGCCGACCATCGGCGGCAGCTTCGGATAGCAGGCCTGGATGCGTTTGTCCATGTAGAATGCCGTGCGCGAACAGCGGTCGAACAGCTCGACGACGTTACACACCGTCGGCGTGTCGTACTTCTTCAAAAGCTCGATGTCGGCAGCGGAAATCGCGTGGATCTTGTTCATGGTGTCCCTCGCTTACTGGCTTGCTCGAACGTTAATTTATGTAAAATGGCTGCTGCGTTCATCACCGGGCCGAGGGCTTGGCGTGTATTTGTTCCTGGCGTTTTTCTGGATCGTTGTCGCCGTCATCGTGCAGATCTATTGGGACGTTTTGAAGCAGCACGCTTTCATCCCGATCGATCGCACGGTGATGGGGTTCATTTTTTTCCTCCTGTTCAGCTACAACTTTTTGCGCTGGCGCATGGCGAGATCCCGGCAACAACAATGGGAGCAAATCCCGCAGGAGCCGCCGCCGCGCCCGCGCGTTGTCGATCCGCCGCCGGACGCGACGTTCGATTTTTCGGACGACGACAAGAAGCCACGTAATTAGCCGCTTGCGTTTAGCGCTCGCATGGCGCCGTGCGAGCGCTAGACGCAAGCGGCTCTGGACTGCACTTCCCCCACGAACCGATTTGGGTTACCCTGCACGATGCGCCCCATCACGAGGTCGGTGCATGAAAAACAAGCCGGAACAGTTCTACCAGATTCACGATCACACGCCGCAGCAGCCGGAGGACGAAGGCAAGAGCTACGGCATTGAGCACTACGTCCAGCAGCTTCACGAGACGGCCAACAAGCTCCTGGCCGACCACGCCAACCGCGGCGATATCAAGATGCTCAGCGTCGCCCTGCGCGAGTTGCGCTATTGCTTCAAGGTCTTCGCCAACTATCGCGAGCGTCCGCAAGTGACCGTGTTCGGCTCCGCGCGCTTGCCCCAGGATGATCCGTCGTGTCAGCAAGCCGTCGAGTTCAGCCGACGCATCGCCGAGGCGGGGTTCATGGTCATCACCGGCGGAGGCAACGGCATCATGGAGGCCGGGCATCACGGCGCCGGCCGCGAAAACAGCATCGGCCTGAATATCCTCCTGCCGTTCGAGCAGCATGCCAACGCCGTCATCCGCGACGATCCGAAGCTCATGCACCTGCGCTACTTCTTCACCCGCAAGCTCCTCTTCGTCAAGGAATGCGATGCCGTCGCCCTCTTCCCCGGCGGCTTCGGCACCCTCGACGAGGCCTTCGAGGTGCTGACCCTGGTGCAGACCGGCAAAAGCCACCTCTTCCCGATCGTCATGATTGACGCCCCGGGCAGCGACTACTGGCGGCACTTCCTGCGCTTCACCAAGGATGTCTTGTTGACCCGCAAGCTCATCTCCGAAGAAGATTTGCACATGTTCAAGGTCACCGACTCCGTCGAGGACGCCGTCGCCGAGATTGTCAACTTCTATCGAGTCTACCACAGCATGCGCTATGTCAAAGGCGACCTCGTCGTTCGGCTCCGGCGCGTTATCAGTGATGCGACGTTGACGACGATCCGCACCGAGTTCAAGAACATCATCAAGAGCGGCACGTTCGAGGTGACCAATGCGTTGCCGGAGGAGCATGAAGAAACGCAGCTTGCGCAGTTGCCGCGGCTGAAGTTCCGTTTCGATCGGCACAGCCTGGGCCGACTGCGGCAGCTGATCGACGTGGTGAACAAGGATTGAATTGTCCGTCAGAGACTGAAGCGTTAGCGAAGATCTTCTTCGGTGAGCACGCGCGCAAAAATAGCCAGGCCCTCCACGAGAGAGCCTGGCATAACCAAGCATACTTACGGGTCCCGTCCATCCCTTCGGTAGCCTGGCAGCCTTATCCGCTCCACGAGGAACGGTTAAGAGCCCATGGCTTTGCGTCCCCGCCTCGCGACGGGTTTGCCCTTATCGAGAATGGCCACGTGAGTAGCCAGCCACGCGATTGCTACGGGCGCTTCGCGTCGCACAACAAACTCTAGGTCGCAAAATCGGCAAAGGCAAATTAATCGGCAAAAGTGGGAATTCCATGTGGGAGTTCCCCTCCTCGTTGCAACCGATTGACTTGCTGGATGTTGCGGCAAATCTTCGAAGGAATTGCCAACTCGAAGGGGTGCCAGGCGGACACCATCGGCCTGGAAAATCCTTCCCCCAGGTTCGGTCCAATAGCCACTACCGCACTACCCACTACCCACTACCACTACTGGGCACACCATCTGACTTTGCATTCGGCCTCGGTTCGTGGTGCAATGGAGTAGGCAAAAGTTCACGGCTTGCGGCCATCCGGCAGGAATAGCTCGTTCGTCTTGTTCGCCAGCACCTCCGGCGCGGCGCCGGCGCTCCAGACCGGGATCGGCTTCTTGCCGTCCTCGTACAGCGACGCCATCGGCTGCCAGACGGCATCGACGCGATCGGTGAACAGGTCGCCGATCAGCAGATCGGTGACCGTGTTCTTGAGGTGCGGGTAGTTGCGGACGAACTTGCCGAAGCTGAAGCCGTCGTAGTATTCGCAGACGAGGCGGCGCATGCGATCGACGCCGCGGTTGAAGACATCGCCCCATTTGCCGAGCTGTGCCGCCGACGTGTCGCCGCTCTTGATTCCCTCGGCAATCGCGTCGGCCGCCAGCTCGCCCGACTTCAACGCCAGCAGGACGCCGGACGA
>JACQFG010000030.1 GCA_016200155.1 Planctomycetota bacterium
TGCTCAGTCGCTCGGCAATGTGCCCGGCGCCGGCGGTATGGAACTCGTCTCGCAAAGCGGTCAGTTTCGCCAAGTCCTTCGGGCCAGCCGCACGGAGGCCGCGCACGGCGAGGTCATCCATCGCGGCGTGCAGCCGGTTGAGCGCGTCACGCAACTCGGCGATCTCATCCATCAATGCCTCTCACATCGTATAGAAGTCTTCGGGAATCGTCTCCGTCGGCCGCCAGTCCACTTCGCCGGCTTCGGCGCCTTTGTAGCGCAGGAAGGTCTCGCTCATGGCGTCCTTGTCGAGGGCGGGTTTGTTGGTCTTGCTGAGGCGAATCCAGGTGTCGATCAGGTTCGGTTCGAGTTCGCCGTTCTTGGTGAGGCCGACGATCAGGACGAGCAGGTGCTTGCACAGGGAGCCGCGCAGGCCGCCGCAGACGTTGAGGTTTTGCGTGCAGCAGGCGTAGGCGCCGTCGGCGTTGAGCCGGCAGGAGTAAACGAGGCCGGCGTCGGATTGGCTCTTGACGACGCCGACGAAGTGATCGCTGTTGACCTGCGCGTACAGCCGAAAGCGATCGGCCTTGAGCATGCTGAGGGCCTTGGCGAGTTTGCCGGCGTCGGTCAGCTCTTCGAGTCGTTTCATGAACTGGTCGATATCGAGCTTGCCCTTGGGCTTCGTCGATTGCACGAGCTTGTGGGCGGCGGGCGAGGTGCCGGGGCCTTTCCAGACCATTTCGAGCGTCGGCGAAAAACCCTTGGGCCAGCGCGTCTTCTCGTCGTAGGAGGCCCGCGCGAAGTCGGCGCCTTCGAGATCGGCCCCCGTCAAGTCGGTCCCGCAGAAGTCGGCGCTGTTGAGGCTGGCATCGGCAAATTTGGCTCCCTTGCACTTCGCGCGCTTGAACGAGGTTCCCCACACCTCGATGGCGCACAGATCGGCATTTTCAAGATTCGCCTCGACCAGGGAGCATGACCGGATTTGTGCTCCGCGCAAGATCGTGCCGGTCAAGTCGCCCTCGGGGAACTTGCAACTGTGAATCTCCGCCTTGCAGAGATCCGCGCCGCTCAGATTCACCTTCGGCCAATCCATCCCATGGAGCTTGATCTCGATCAGCCTGGCATTCGACAGATCGATGTCGGCAACGTTGTTGAGCATCTTGCCCAGGGCCGCGCTGCTCTCGTTCCACTGCTTGACGCCGTTCTTGCCGGTGCGCAGGATCGCCAGCCATTCGTCGGCCTTTTCCTTTTTCTGCGCCTTCGTGGACCGTGCGGCCTTTTTCATGTCCTCGTCGGACGGCGGCTCGATGCCGAACAGTTCGCACCAGGCCCGGACGGCGAGCTGCTTGAGTTCCTTGTTCGGGATGGGGGCCTTGGTTGCCTTGACGGTGACGGAGGCGAGATCGGGGGTGGCGTCGTGCCATTTGGTGGCCAGGGTGGTCCAGAGGGCTTGCGGCGTTTGCGAGTTCGGTCCCTGGCCGGTGTAAATGTGAAGCCCGACGCTGTCGTTGCAATACCCTGTGTTCGACCAGAGATTGAGCGATAGTACGACTACCTGTGTGCCTTGGGTGATAGCGGTGGTCGTGGAAACTCGTTGCGAGTTTTTCGCGACCTTGAGAAACTCCTTGACGGCCGCTCCCGCGCCGCCTGTCACTTCCACCTGCGCCGGATCGAAGCCCCTGGCCTTGCTGAAGTCGACGCCGGCGATATCGGCGCCGATCATCGTCGCGCCGGTGAAATCAGCGCCGTCGACTGTTGCGCCGGTGAAGCGGGCGAGCTTCAGGTTGGCATTCGTGAAGTCCGCGCCACTAAGGTCGGATTTGGCAAAGTCCGCCTGTTCAAGCGTAGCGCCGACAAACTTCGCGCCCGTGAGATCGCATTGACGATACTGCAGCGATAACGGCGTCTTCAGCCCCCTGAAGTCGGCCCCGCGGAGGTTGCATTTCTCGAAATCGAGGTGACGCCCTTCAAGGTTTGCGAATGGGCTGCCGGCGAGATCGGACGAGCCGATCCGCACATCCCGGGCGGCGACGCGACTGAAATCGACGTCCGTCGCCGTACATCCAACGAGAGTCAACCCAACAACGCCGTCGAGGTTGGCATTCGCGAGCTGGCAATTCGCCAGATACAAGGCACACGCCGACAGATTGGCCCCCGTAAAGTCGCACTGATCGACGAGTTCGGCGAGGTTGGCATTGGAGAGATCGGCATTCGAAAAATCTATGCCGTGGAGGTAGGCCGCTTTGCCCGCCTGGCTCCGCGCCACCAGCGAACCGTGGTAATGGTTGATGTCGCGGCAATGCCGATTCCATCGTTCGATACCTGCGGGACCGCCCAGCAAAAGCTGTACTGCCTCGTCCGGCGTCGGCCGGATCTGTTGATGGAACTGATCAACCGTCAGAACTTGAATCGCCGCGCCCTGGGTGTTCAGCTTGGCCGCCTTCTTCTGTGGATTGGCGACGCCGCTGTAGCCGAGAACCATGAAATCGGTCTTGTCGGTGAGCTCATCGACAATCGTGCCGCCTTCGAAGGTAATCAGGCTTCGAAGGTTGCCGTCCTGGTGATAGAAATTCCCCGCGAGGTACACCGATTTGCCTTGCAGCTTGAGCGGCACGGTCACGGCAGGCGGCTGAGGTTTGTTTGCCATGGTGAAAGGGCTCCGCTGAATGTTCCCCATCATATTCGGAAATGGCGAACGTGCAACGTTAGCAGCCGATAGTCAACAAGCCGTTCGATTCGCTTGTAGCCGCATTCGCCAGAATGCGGGCGGCCTGGCGCGTAACCCCGCATTCTGGCGAATGCGGCTACGGGTTATTTTTTTTTCCAGGCTTTGAGTCCAAGCATGGCGGTTGTGAGTCATTCTCTTTGCGCCTTTGCGCCTTTGCGTGAGCTGCACGCCTGCTCTTGCCAAATTTGCGGGTTGCTGGAAAATGACGTTGCCTGTTTCGCGCTTGATTTCTCTTACGAAAGGGTTCCTGCCGTGCTTCCGAGCGTTGCGGTTGTGGGCGCCACCGGCGCCGTGGGTCTCATCATGCGTCAGGTGCTCCTCGAGCATAATTTCCCCCTGCGCAGCATCAAGTTCGTCGCGTCGGAACGCAGCGTGGGCAAGTCGATCGAGTTCAAGGGGAAGTCCTACGTGATCGAACCGATTCGGCCCGAGTCGTTTGCCGGCGTCGATATCGTGCTCTCCAGCACGCCGGCGTCGGTGAGCCGGGAGTCGAGCCCGATGGCGGCGAAGATGGGGGCGATCGTCGTCGACAATTCGAGCGCCTGGCGCATGGATCCCGATGTGCCGCTTGTGGTGCCGGAGGTGAATGCGGACAAGCTGCAAACGATTCCCAAGGGCATCGTCGCCAATCCGAATTGCTCGACGATTCAGATGGTGGTCGCGCTCAAGCCGTTGCACGACCTGGCGCGCATCAAGCGCGTGGTCGTCTCGACGTACCAAGCGTCCTCCGGCAAAGGAGCGAAGGCGACGGCGGAACTCGACGCCCAGCTCCGCTCCATCGGCCGCGGCGACAAGGTCCCGCCCGTCACCGTTCACGCGGCCCAGCTTGCCCTCAATGTCTTGCCGCACGACTGGAAGCTCGGCGAGGACGGCTACAGCGAGGAAGAGATCAAGATGGTCAAGGAGACCAAGAAGATCATGGGGGACGATACGATCGAGGTCTCGCCGACGACGGTGCGCGTGCCGGTGCGCGTCGGGCATTCCGAATCGATCAACCTCGAATTCGCCCGGCCCATCACGCCGGAGCAGGCCCGCGAGGCGCTGCGGAACGCGCCGGGCATTATCGTCGTCGATGATTACGCCAAGGGAGAGGTGCCGCTGGCGCTGCATTGCGAGGGCCGCGACGAGGTGTTCGTGGGCCGCATTCGGCGCGACCCGACGATCGCCAACGGGCTGAACCTGTGGGTGGTATCGGACAACCTCCGCAAGGGGGCGGCGACGAATGCGGTGCAGATCGCCGAGGTGCTGGTGCAGCGCGGGTGGTTGCCGAAGAAGTAATGAAAGAGGGAGATACAAATATGACTGTGGAGCATTTCGAAACAACCATTCGGGCGATGATGACGGTTCGCCCGTTCAGGGCGTTCACGATTGAATTGAATACCGGCCAGCGTTACGAGATCGACGATCCGCTGGTGGCAGCGTTCAGCGAAGGAGCGGGCGTAGTTTTTGCGCCCGGCGGGATCCCCGTTTTCTTCGATCACGAGAGCGTGAATCAGATCATCAACTCCCCGGCTCATGCCGCGCCGGGCCGAAAGGGAAAATCCAAGCGCGAATCCTAGGCTGCCATGAGGTTTCCGTCAAAGAAGAACGCGTCAAATAGCGAACGGAGGAATGCGATGATACCCGGCATACGTCTTAATTCGTATTCCTCCCGTGGCTCAGTGGCACGAGCGGGGGCCTTATAAGCCCCGGGTCGCTGGTTCGATTCCA
>JACQFG010000031.1 GCA_016200155.1 Planctomycetota bacterium
CGGCTCTTCGTTTAGCGCCCGCAGAATCCCCCGCGGTCGCATCGTCCACCCGTCAAGATTCCGCGCAAGTCATCCCCGGCCGCACGTCTTCCTTGCAACAAACGATACATCGCTGAGGAAAAAAACGACGCTTCTTCCAAGCGTCGCCCAGCGAATCACAAGAAACTACTTTCAACGTTCACCAACCGCTGCCGCCGCGCAGCAAGGAGATTCCCCATGTTCGCACTGCGCACTCGCCTGCTTTCCCTCGCCATCGTTTGCTCCGCCATCCTTCTCGGCATCACCGGCTCGCTGTCTGCCCAGACGCGCGGCCTCGACACCAGCCCGACCACCCTCATCATCTCCGGCGACCGCGCTCGCCAGATCAAGGACGGCTCCCTGAAACGCGTCGTCGTCGGCCGCGTCATCGATCCGGCTACCAAAAAGGAAGAGGAGATCTTCCGCGACGTCGTCAAGGTCACCGGATCCGGCATCGCCGAGAAAACCGGCGAAATCGCCATCGTCGTCGAACTCGGGCCCGAGTACATGGTCACTCCGCCCATTGTCGGCGGCGGCGGTGGTGGCGGCGTGATTGCCAAGAAAGGCAAGTGGACGCGCAAGCTCGTCCTCGAAGTCGCACAGTTCAACCAGAACCTGGCCGACCAGTTCATCCAGCGCATCAATGCCGGCCAGGAACGAGATATGAAAAATGCGAGCAAGGCAGCCCGTGCCGACGGCGGCTGGCAGGTCTTCGCCGAGGTCTTCGAAACCGAGAACGGGCCCGCCAACTTCACCGTCAAGGTCAGCTGGGGCGACAAGACCGACATCGACCTCTGGATCACCGAGCCCGACGGCACCAAGGTCGGCTACAGCAACACCAAGTCGGCCAACGGCGGACACCTCTTCCGCGACATTCAGCAGGGGCCCGGCCATGAGGAATACCAGATCGTCGGCGGCATGCCCGGCACCTACAAGATCGCCGTCAACCTCTACACCCGCCACGGCCTGCCCCCGGGAACCACCCGCGTCACCGGCGAAATCGTCACCAACCCAGGAACCGCCGCCGAACGCCGGCAGCCCTTCGCGGTCGATCTGACGACGGCCGGCCAGACGAAGGAAGTCGGCTCGGTCCCGGTGCCCGCCAATTAACTGTGCTCCAGAGACGCCCATCGCCGACGAATTTCGGCTCTCACGCTCCTGCGTGGGGGCCTTTTTGTTTTTGCTGTGTGAGGATTCGCGGAAAGATGTCTTATTATTGGTGGCGTTTCACTTGATCCTGTGCTAGGTTGCATTGATTGGCGTCCTGCGTCGATCGACCGATGGCGCCATCACTTTACACGGGTCGTTGCCAATACCCTCGCAGTAGCCCGAAGTGGCGAAGGAATCCCCAGATGAAGCATGACCCGGCAACCGACGTCGTCAGCGATGGCCCGCTTGCCAGTCAGCGTCGCCACAGCCGACCGCACGAATTTGATTTCGCCACCGATATTGCCGACGAGAAAGAACGCGCCGATCATTGGTTCAGCCAGTCGGTCCTCGATTCGCTGACGGCGTGCATCGCGGTGCTGGATCGAACCGGCATCATCGCCGCGGTCAACAAAGCGTGGCTGGCATTCGCCGAGCACAACGGCGGGCCGGACGCGCGCAGTTTCGGGGTCGGCGCTAACTTTCTGCAGGCTGCCTGCCAACCGGAAGGCCCCTACGCCGAGTTGGGGCCGGACGCTCATCGCGGCATCAAGGCGGTCCTGGATGGCGTGCTTCCGGAATTCGTGCTGGAATACTCCAGCCCGTGCGTCACCGGGCCGCGCTGGTTTGAGCTGCACGCAACGCCCCTGGCCAATCACTCCACGGGCGACGTCGTCCTGTCGCATCGCGACATCACGATTCGCAAATCGCTGGAACAGCAGTTTCGCCAGGCCCAGAAAATGGAAGCCGTCGGTCGCCTGGCCGGCGGCGTGGCGCACGACTTCAACAACCTGCTCACCGTCATCTCCGGGTACAGTGAGATCCTCTTGAAGGGCCCGCTTCCCGCGGAACTGATGCGTGACTTCGTTGCCGAGATTCGCCGGGCCGGGGAGCGCGCCGCGACGCTGACCCGGCAGCTGCTGGCCTTTAGCCGCAAGCAGGTGCTCGAATCCAAGGTGGTTGACCTCAATGCCCTCGTCAGCGACAGCGAGAAGCTGCTCAAGCGTCTGATCGGCGAGGACGTCGCGCTGGCCACCGTGCTGGAGCCCGGCCTGGATCTGATCATCGCCGATCCCGGCCAGATTGAGCAAGTCATCATGAACCTGGCCGTGAATGCCCGCGACGCCATGCCCGAAGGCGGCGCCATCACCATCACCACCGCCAACAGGACCGTCGAGGCCGGCGCCCGGCACGCCAACGTTCCTCCCGGCCGCTATGTGCTGCTCTCCGTCGCCGACAGCGGATGCGGCATGGACGAGCAGACCCTGGCCCACGTCTTCGAGCCGTTCTTCACCACCAAGCAGCCCGGCATCGGCACCGGACTCGGACTCGCCATGGTGCACGGCTTCATCACCCAGAGCGGCGGCCACATCACCGCACGCAGCAAACCCGGATTCGGCGCCACCTTCAACATCTATCTCCCGGCCGTCGACGACCCCGTTGCACCGCCCGCCACGCGCTCCAGCGTCACTCCCATTCCGCGCGGCAATGAGACCATCCTCCTCGTCGAGGACGAGGAAAGCGTCCGCCTGCTTGCGCGCCGCAGCCTTGAAACCTGCGGTTACGTGGTCCTCGAAGCCGAATCCAGCGACGAAGCACTGCGCATCGTCGAATCCTACCCGGGGCCGATCCACCTGCTCCTCTCCGATGTCGTCATGCCCGGCATGGGCGGCCGAAAGCTCGCCGACAGGGTCGTGGCTCTCAAGGCCAGCGTCAAGGTGCTGTTCTTCTCCGGCTACACCGACGACGCCGTCGTTCGCCATGGCGTCCTTGCTTCCGGGGCTGCCTTCTTGCAAAAACCCTTTACCCCGAGCACCCTGGCCCTCAAGGTCCGCGCCGTGCTCAGCACTACGCCATGAAATCGCACACGCACTACCTGACGCTCAATGTTCCCGGCAAGATGACCTTCGTCAACATCACGCCGGAAGTCGCCGACGCCGTCCGCCAATCCGGCGTGCAGGAAGGCATCGTCCTCGTCAACACGATGCACATCACCAGCAGCGTCTTCATCAACGATGACGAGCGCGGCCTGCACCACGATTTCGGCGTCTGGCTCGAACAGCTCGCTCCGTTCAATCCCGACCCGAATCATTATCACCACAACCGCACCGGCGAGGACAACGCCGACGCTCATCTCAAACGCCAGGTGATGGGCCGCGAGGTCGTGGTCGCGATCACCAAGGGCAAGCTCGATTTCGGCCCGTGGGAGCAAATTTTCTACGGCGAGTTCGACGGCGATCGGCCCAAGCGGGTGCTGGTGAAGGTGATGGGCGAGTAGCTCATGGCTTATTCCCCCTCGTTCTGGCGCACGAGCTCCTTCACATAGTCTAGCGCCTCATCGACGCTGCCGACCATCGCGCCTGGCACCCGGCCCTGCGTGTCCAGCTCGCGCAGCAGCATCAGGTCCTCGAAATACTCCGACGCCTCCAGTTGCCGACGCATCCGTGCTCCGAGCGTGCCGGCCTTGTATTCCAGGGCGTTCATGTGATGCTCGATCAGAAATTGCGTGCGCTCCGTGATGCAGCCTTCGAGCACCGACAAGGCGGCCGCGACGTGATCGTGGGCGTCGATCCCCTTGCCGATGTCGTGCAATAGCGCGGCAAGGAGGAACTCTTCGTCATACGGCCGAGCATCGCGGGCCAACTCAAAGACTTGCAGCAAGTGATAGAGCACGTCGCCTTCCGGATGATGCTTGGCCGACTGCTGCACGTTCTCCAGCGGCAAAAGCAGCATGCGGAACAGGGCGTAGGCGTCGGCCTCTTCCGCTTGCTCACGCTCCTGGCTCGCCGACTCGAGATCGCCGTACGCGCGCGTCAGCATCTCTTCGAGTTCGGCGATCGACGCGCGTTCGATGGCTTTGCCGGTGATCGAACTCTTGAAGACGTAGTGGGCCTTGTCCTCGTCGTAGACGGTCAGCTCGTAGTTGAAGCGGTCGTGAACGTGGATGTGCGTGAAGACGCGCGACTCGTTGAACTTGACGATCGCCTTGCGTTCGAGGTCGTACTGAAAGCCTTCGTTTTCGAGGATGTCGGTGACGAGGCCGGCGCTGTTGGTGAAGACGTGGATGTCGATGTCGGAGCCTTTGCGGATGTGCCCGGTCATGACGCTGCCGATGAGCCGCGGCTTGAACGGACGCAAGAGCCGCATCATGGCAAGGGCGGCAAGGCGCATGTCCTTGAGGTTGGCGGTGCGCTGGTCGCCTTCATGAAGGCGCGCGAAGAGCTGAATCTGATCGCGGATCTCGGAGTTGGACGGCAGATCGGACGGCTTGACGGTGCCGCGGCACAGGCGTTTGGCGGCCTTGCGTTTCGCGGTGAAGTACTCGGTCTCGACGCGCTCGTACATGAGTCGAGCCGCTTCCAGGGCGATCGCTTGACGGAGTTTGTGGTCCATTCCTTTCATGCGCCGATATTATGAGGCC
>JACQFG010000228.1 GCA_016200155.1 Planctomycetota bacterium
GCGGCTTCGCGCGTCGACTCGAAAAGCAGCGCATCATTGATGCGCTTCGGCAAACCGGGCCCGCTATAGACGAGGCCGCTGTCGACTTGCACCAGGTCGGCGCCGGCCGCGCGCAGGGCGAGCGCGTCGGCCGGCTCGTGAACGCCGCCCGCTGCGATCAGAAATAAACCCCTCCCATGTCGCTCCCGCAAGTGGCGCACCTGCGCAAGCGCCGGCCAGCGCGCCGGCCCGCCGATCAACCGGCCGCCCGTCTCCGCACGCACGCTTCCGTCGATGAGCAACCCGCTCACCCCGGCCTGCAACGCCGCGTCGACATAGCCGGCTGTGGTCTGCGCGTCGGTTCCCGCAGGCACACAAAGGACCAGGGGCCGGCTCGCTTCCCGCGCGGCGCCCACGACCTTCTTGATCAAGTCGTTCCATGGCTCCATCGGCCCAGCTTCCGCGATGGCCGGCGCCAGCGCTTCCAGCGAAAAGAGATGAACACTAGGCCCCAGCGCGCGAATCAACTTGACGCAATCGTCAGCCGACTGAACGCCCAGACGCGCAATCACGGGCAGTCCCAGGCTGAACGCCTCGGCCAAGCGCGGCGCGGCTTCGGCCAGACTCAACGTCGCCGGCGGATCAGGCAGCCAGATCGCTTCCTGTTCGACGCGCCGCTCGAGCCGCTGACCGGGAATATGCCCATCGATCGTAATCGGCCCGACCTCGAGAAACCCGACGCCGAAGCGCGCCAGTGCGGGCAAGGCGATCGCGGCCGAGTCGAGGTGCGGTCCCAACCCGACCACCGTCGGAAACTCGACGCCGGCGTACGTGCAGCAAAGCCGCGCATCCGCCTTCATGTGTCCCATGAAGTCGATGATCGCTCCACCCAGCGGCAAGCGCGCCAGCCGGCCCATGAACCCCAACGCGAAATCGCGCGCAGCCGTTGCCGACAGCCGAAACAATAGCGGCTGCGACACCGTCCGATAGAACCAGTCGGGCATTGATTCCCCTCCCGTCCGAACGCAACCGTGCATCCCGTGGATTGTTAACGCCGACACGGATTTTCGCGGAAGTTTTCGCGAATGCAAGCGCAATCAGCCCGCGCCGCCAAAGTGGTCGGCCTGCTCGTTTACGGTACAATCTTGATGTTCAGCAACCAAGAGCGTCGCAGGAAACGGAGTGCTCCCATGATAACCTTCTCTCGATACGTCGTTCTCATCGCACTGTGCGGCACGATCGCCGGCGTGCCTTGCCCAAGGCTCCATCCCGACGAACCCAAGTCCGGCAGTTTCACGATCTCCCTCGATCGCATCCGTGCCGACTTGAAATATCTCGCCAGCGATGAGTTGCAAGGCCGGGGCATCGGCAGCCGTGGCGAGGATCTGTCGATCGACTACATCGCCAAGCAATTCGAGAAAGCGAAGCTCAAGCCCGCCGGCGACAAGGGGACATTCTTTCAAGCCGTCCCGCTCGTCATGGTCACGACGCAGCCGACGGCAACCCTGTCGTTCACCAAGAATGGCCAGACGACGGCGTTCAAGATCGAGGACGAATTCGCGGGCGTCAGCAAGTCGCAGCAAGCGGAGGACTTCGACGCCGAGGCGATCTTCGTGGGGCACGGCATCACCGCGCCGGAGTTCGACTGGGACGATTACAAAGGGATCGACGTGAAGGACAAGGTCGTCGTCTGCTTCACGAACGAGCCGCCGTCCGACGATCCGAAGTTCTTCGCCGGCAAGGCGCTCACCTACTATGGCCGATGGTCCTATAAGTACGAGGAGGCGACGCGGCGCGGCGCCAAGGCGGTCCTCATCATCCACACCAACGAGACCGCGGGCTATCCGTACTCCGTCGTCAAGAAGCTCAAGGGCGCCCAGATCGTCCGCGAGCCAAACACGCACGCCCTCGCCTTCGCCGGCTGGCTGTCGCAACGCGCCGGCGACAAGTTGCTCGCCTCGGTCGGCCTGACCGTCGATGAAGCCCTCAAGAAAGCCGACAGCAAAGGCTTCAAGGCGATCCCGCTCGGCGTGCGCATCAAGGGGCACATCCCCACCGTCGAAGGCAGCGACCCCAAGCTCAAGTCGGAAGCCGTCATCTTCTCGGCGCACTGGGACCATCTCGGCGTCGGCAAGGCGGCCCCCGGATCCGACAACATCTACAACGGCGCATTGGATAACGCCAGCGGCTGCGCCATCCTCCTCGAAATGGCGAGGCTCTGGGCGAGTCAGAACCCGAAGCCGAAACGCTCGGCCATCTTCTTCGCCGCGACCGCCGAGGAGAGCGGCCTGCTCGGCGCCTACTATTATGCTGCCCACCCGTCGATCCCGCTCGGCAAGACGGCGCTCAATCTCAACTTCGACTGCGTCCTGCCGTTGGGTGTCCCCGAATCTGTGGTCGTCAGCGGCGCGGAGCGAACCACCGCCTGGCCGATGGTGCAGGACATTGCCCGCAAACACAAGCTCGACATCGAGCCCGACAAGAACGCCCACCTCGGCTTCTATTACCGCTCCGACCACTTCGCCCTCGCGCGCGGCGGCGTCCCCGCCTTCTCCGTCTTCCCCGGCGAAAAAGTCAGAGGCAAACCCGCCGACTTCGCCGACAAGGCCATGAAGGAATACATCGCCAAGTTCTACCACACCCCCGCCGACGAATACCGCGACGACTGGGACTTTTCCGGCTACCCCGCGCTGATGCGTTTCGCCTTCGACGTGGCCCGCGAATCCGCCAACGCGAAGAGTTTGCCGACGTGGACGGAGGGGGACGAGTTTCGCAAGGTGAGGGAGAAGAGCGGCGTGAAATAGCAGAGTAATCGGCGGCGTGAGAAAAGCGTTACGCCTCGGCCAGGGTCGCTTCAATCTCCTGCCACTCGGCGGGGTCGTTCAAGGGGGCCGTCAATGCATTCATGTCGCTTGACCATTGGTCGCCGTCAGCGATTCCATTCATCAAATCGGCCTCCTGCGCATCCACGACGACTTCTCGGCCATCCGTCCAAGCGTCCGGCAACGGTTCGAGCGGCTGGATCATTCCATTTTTTACGACAGCGCGGATCATAGTGCCGGCTCCTCGCATGAAAGGCACGAACTCATTTTTATCTTACCCGCGGCCGGGTTCTTGGAAAAGAGCACGTCAATGTGCCAATCGGCCGGCGGCCGCGTGGCTTCTCCAAGCCGCTTGGGCCAGATTCCAGAACTCCTGAAATACTATATTGACTCCATACGGCATTGCCGTACAATTCATTAGTGTTCACCTTCGTCGAAACCAAGCTCTTTACGCGTCTCGTTCAATACTATCTGACCGACGATGAGTATCGAGAGCTTCAGAGTTTTCTGATCGATTCTTCCGAGGCTGGGGATGTGATTCCTGGTTCGGGAGGGGTGCGAAAGCTCCGATGGCGTGCCGAAGGCCGAGGAAAGCGTGGCGGCTATCGTGTGATTTATTTTTCAAGATTGGCGGAAGATGAGATCTGGTTCATTACCATCTACCCGAAGAATGTCGCGGACGAGATCCCTGCCGATGTTCTGAAGAAAATTCGAAAAGAGATCGAGAATGAATAAGAAACGAAACATCGGGGCTGAAATCCTGCAAGGCTTGCGCGAACTCAAGCGCTGCGAGCATGGCCGAGTGACTACGGTTCCGAACGTTTCGACCATCCGCGAAACGACCGGGCTGTCGCAAGCGCATTTCGCCAAGCTGCTCGGCGTCTCGGTGCGAACTCTGCAAGACTGGGAGCAAGGCCGCCGTGCGCCATCGGGAGCAGCGCGGACGCTGCTCTTGATTGCGGCGAAGAACCCGCAGGCGTTGCTGGAGGTGGCGTAAGCCGATACTACTGATCGCGAGGAGAGTTTGCAGGTGATTGCCGAAATCCCGAAATTTGGGATCAGAGGTCCTTGGGTCCGGCGACCTCGTTGCCGCAACTTGGGCAGAGGTAATAATACGAAGGGCGGCGTATTGGCAATGGTTTTCCGCTAAAAAGGGCTTCAAAGAAATCTCGCTGTCGGCGCTTGGGAGTTATCTGGCGATCGCACTTCTCACAAAAACCTGACGCCAGTTTTTCTCGGTATTCCCTCTCAAGCTGCGCAACCCTGACCTTGATGTAGAGTGCTAGCGCAACCTGCATGTTTCCAAGGGATTCGCTGAACGCTCTTCCCCATGCCGAGGGCGCGAAGTTCTTTTCACCAACTTCGCGGGTCGCAATCTCATACCATTGATCTTCTCGTGATGGCATTTGCGGATTTTCCTTTCGCCGTCGGCTGACGACATCGCTCGCCGGACCACGCAGGCTAACCGTTCGCCCGTATTTGTGTATGCCGTCGTGCTGCCCACTATGACGCCGCGATCGCCTCCTCCTTCACCTTCGTTGGCACCGCAACCCTGTCTCCGTCGTCAATTCGGATCGCTAGTTGTCGTCATGTCAAGGTCGGTAGTTCGTCCATTCGTCCAAAAACGGGCGTGTGTGCGTGGATGAATGGGATGATCTCTGCTCATCGCTGCGACGCTGCCGCCGCTTCCTCCTTCACGCGCGTCGGCACCAACCGCAGACCGCCGGCTCCCGCTTGCTCGCCCGCTTTGCCGGCTTCGTGGTACTCCGCGTCCTGGTTCACTTCCCACAGGTCGAACACCTGCGCGCCGGCGACGATGTTCTTCGCGCACAGCATGGCCGTCATCATCGCGTGGTCCTGGTTGTTGTACTTGTGCATGCCGTTGCGCCCGACCAGGTGCAGGTTCGGGTAGTTCTTGTCAAGCTCTGCGCGGACCGTGTTCACGTGCTTGGCGTAATCGTCGTCGTACACCGGGTACGCCTTCGGTTGACGCACCACCGTGCCATCGACGATGTCTTCCGGCTTCGCGATGCCGATCTTGGCGAGTTCGCGCTTGGCTTGCTCGATCAGGTCGGCGTCGCTGGAGGTCCACAGGCCGTCGCCTTCGAAGCAGAAGTATTCCAGGCCATAGCAGGTCATCGACGGGTCGGCGACCATCTCGGGGGACCAGCTCTTGAAGTTCTGGATGCGGCCCACCTGCACGCTCGGATCGTGGATGTAGATCCAGTTGTCGTCGAAGGCGTTGCGATCCTTCAAGATGAGCACGACCGTGAGGAAGTCGCGATACTTCAGCGAATCGGCGGCCTTGATGACGTGCTCGGGCATCTTCGGCGTGATGCCGTTGACGAGCTGTTTCATCGGGGCCGACGAGATGACGTGGCGCGATTCGACGGAGTGCTTGTTGCCTTCCTTATCCTGATAGGTGGTGGTCAGAGCTTTTCGTCGGCGTCGTAATGGCAGGCGACGACCTTCATGCCCATCTCGATTTCGCCGCCCATGGCCTTGATCTTGTCGGCGGCGGCGTCCCACATCATGCCGGGGCCGCGGCGCGGATAGCGGAAGGTGTCGATCAGCGTCTTGATGACCTTGCTCTTGTCGGCCCCCGCTTGCGGCGCAGCAGGTTTGAACAGGGCGTTCCAGACGGCCGACCACAAAGACAAACCCTTGATGCGCTGGGCGGCCCAGTCGGCGCTGATCTCCTTGCAGCTCATGCCCCAGACTTTTTCGGTGTAGGTCTTGAAGAAGATGTTGAACAGCCGGCTGCCGAACTGGTTCGACACCCACTCCTCGAAGTTCTTCGGGTTCTTGTGCGGCCAAACCTTCGCCCAGAAGTACGATATCATGCAGCGCGTCGATTCGAAGATGCCGAGCTTGCGCAGCGCCTCGCCGGCCTTGAGCGGATAGCTGAAGAACGCATCGCGATAGAAGATTCGGCTCGAGCGCGGCCGATCGAGCATGTCGTCGGGGAGCAGCTCGGTCCAGAGGTCCTCGACTTCCTTCGACTTGGAGAAGAAGCGATGGCCACCGATGTCGAAGTGATAGCCCTTGTACTTGGCGGTACGCGCGATGCCGCCGACGTAGGTGGGATCGGCTTCGAGTATGGTGACCGGCACGTTCTCCTTGGAGAGGAGGTAGCCGGCGGTGAGTCCCGCGGGGCCGGCGCCGATGATGGCAACGTTGTTGGGATGCGTCATGGGGAAGTTCCTTTCGTGGATTACCGTTTTGTCGTTTATCGTTTAGCGCTCGCGTGGCGCCGTGCGAGCGCTAAACGCAAGCTCGGCAACCGTGCGCACCTTTTGGCACTCGTAAACAAACACGCGATTGTCGGGCCCATGCTTGGAACCGTGCAGACTCGCGACTTCACTTGCCGGCGTGACATACTTCGCGGAGTACAACCCCGGAAACTCGTGCGGGATCACGACGTAATCGAGGCCAGGCTCGCGGCACAATCGGATCAGGTCGTCGCGCGCCGGCTCCGGGCAGTGGAAGTCAACCTTGAAGAGAGCCGACAGCGCCGCTTCCTTGCTTGGGTCCGGCGTCAGCGTTTCCTGGCGTTGCCGGGCCATCTCGAACTTGGCGACAACCTCGGCCCGGCGTTGAAGCTCTTCCGCGGTCCGGCGATTGAACATGACGCCGGCGGTCTGAATGATGCTGAAGTAACTCGTCGTCCGGGCGTCGATCCACAGCAGGTCGCTGCGGCCGAAGGAGCAGTAGACGCTCGGACGTTTGCCGTCGGCCCGGACCTGATCGGCGACAAAGGCGGTCTCCGCGCCGAGCCGGCTGTGGGCATGTCGATAGCTCGGCGCGATTTCCGCGGCGAACAGAATAACCGGGACCGACAGGGCGACCGTCGCCGAGGCCCAGCGCTGGGCGCGAGAGTTCGGCCAACGATGGATCGCGATGCACAGGACGACCAGCAAGAGGATCGGGCTGACCAGATCGAACAGGACCCATTCGTTCAAGTCGAAATACCGGGCGATGTGCTCGCGCTGGATCGCGAAGAACACCCAGCGATAACCCATCCAGCCAATGGCGCCGAGCGCCAGGCCGCGCGCCGCGCCGTACCAACACGCTTCCTGGCGCATGCGGCTCACGAACAGCGAGATCGGCGCCGCGATCGCGAACATCATCAGCTCGATGACGAGGTAATGCGTCATACAAAAGAACGCCAGCAGCGCCAGCGCGGCGATTTTTGCAGCGACAGACGATGATTGGCTCCAGCGTGCGATCAGCAGGAAGCCGACCGGCGCCTGCAATACCTTGAGAATCCACAGCACGCGATACGGCTGGCCCTGGAATAACAGAGCATACGGCAACACCGACGCCGCAATCGTCGCGACAAATCCGGCGGCGCCGGCCAGCGTCACCATCCAGAAGAATCGCTGCCGCGGCGCGTCATCCCGGTAAAGCGAAAGACATCCCGCGATCGGCAACGCGAACGACACGCCGAGGTTCAGCCAGTCCTTGAGGTTCCAGGTATCGGGATAGTTGTATCCGACCGCAACGCGGATCATCTCATGCCAGTCGTCGTCCATCGTCCCGAAGACGCGGGCGCCAAGCGCCGGTATGCCAAGGATCGTTACGACGCCGACGAGCGCCGCGCACAGCAGCGCGACAAACACGCCGCGCGGCAAATAGGTGGACGCAACGCAGCCCGCCCAGATGAGCATCCCGCCGAACGCCATCAAGGGGTGCATCAGCGCCCCGACAAGGAGCAGCCCCAGCGCGGTCGCAAAACCGCCGCGCAGGATTCGCTCCAGGGCCAGCAGCGTGAAGGTCATGCCGTTGATGCGCGGCGTGAAGAACTGCTCGTGGACCGTGAAGATATCGCCGCCGCCGTAGCTCAGCGGCGCCGTCACCAGGAAGATGAGCGCGACCGTGGCGATCAACGCGTCGTCGACCAGCGTGCGGATCAGACGAAACAGGGCGAAAATGAACAGCGTGTTGAAAACGAGATACAGCACGAAGAACGTCGGCCGCAAGCCGATGGCCGCGACGATCGGCCCGACGAGGTGCGAGAACATCGTGAATTGATCTTGCGAGCCATAGCGAAGGAAGACGTCGTCGGCATACGCGCCGTGTTCGGCCTGATTGAGTGCTTGCAGACTGTACAAACGGGCATCATGAGCGGTGCTGGAGCAGGGCCGGGCGATGGCGTTGAGTGCCAGGAGCAAGAGAAATAGCGTCCACGGGCGGTCCGCGAGGTTGCGGATTCCGTCGGCGGCGCTGCTCAGCCACGCTGGAAGGACAGAAGGCATGTCGGCACAGTCTCGGGGAGTGAAACTTTTCCGTGTTTGCAACCCAACTATAGGTCAGAAATGTGCCCGGCGCGCGGATTTGCTAAAGATTGTTGCCAAAACTTTACAGAGGGGTCGTGCCGGTTGAAAGGATTGCAACGGGGTTAACAAGAGTTCACGCAAAGGCGCAAAGGC
>JACQFG010000232.1 GCA_016200155.1 Planctomycetota bacterium
ACCAATTCCTGCACCAGCCCGTCCGCATCGTACAGCTTGCGCAGCGATTCGACGATCGCCTTCGAATGCACCGAGATGTGCCGGGCCTGATGATCGGTGTAAACGAAGTTGCGCACCAGGCCGTGGCGATTGCGGTCGAAGTTTATGCCGACGAACTCGCCGTTGCGATTGAGCACCGGGCTGCCGGAGTTGACGCCGATGGTGTCGGCGGTCGAGACGAAGTTGAACGGCGTCTTCGGGTCGAGCTTGTCCTTGCCGTCGAGCCAGCGTTTGGGCAGATCGAACGGATGATGATGCTCCTGCTCCTTGGCGCGGGCGAACATCTGGTCGAAGGTCGTCGCATGGCCGAGCTTGACGCCGTCGACTTCGTAGCCTTGGACGGTGCCGAAGGCCAGGCGCAAGGTGAAGGTGGCATCGGGAGCGATTGAGGCGCCGAACTTGGCGAAGCGAATCTTGGCGATGTCAGCGTAGGCTTGCGTACGAATTTCATCGTTCTCGTCAAAATCCCCCCGAATGTCCCGTCCATCGGAATCGACGAGCCTCGCCAGCGCGATCATCGAGTCCTTCGATTCTGCAATCGCCTTGCGGCTGCCTTCAAACAGACGTTTGCGTTCGGCGACGTCATCGAGCTTGGTACCATCAATGGCAGTATCGACTAACTGGGGAATTGATTTTCCGTGAAGGATCCTGGGCAACAGCAAAGAAGCGTTCCCATTTCCCTTATGTTCCGCCAGAAAATAGAGGGACCCGGTGAGTTTCATTCGCTCATACTCCTTGGAGATCGGCGCCGGCGAGAAAAGCTGGAGCTTCAGCGAATCGAGGGCCGAGCTACGATATTCGGGAAGGCGTATTGCATCGTCCTTGGGCAATTCGTCCGCCAGCCGAACGAGGTTTCGCGCAATGCGAAATAGCCGGCTGTCGAAGGCATCACCGCGTTCGATGAGGTAATAGTCCGCCTCGAAATCCGCCATCCAGTTTTGCACCTGTAGGATGCTTTCCCAGGGTCCTTGGAACGGCTTGAGATCCTTGGGCTTCAACTTGGCTTCGAGTTTCTTTTTCTCCGCCATGATCGCGGGATCGAGCAAACCATGATATTGTCCGGTAAGCGCCTTACGCGCGTTCGCGACCGGAAAGAGATCGCGCTGCGCCCAGCGGCGTTGCTCCTTTCCTTTCTCGGCATACTGCGTCAACAACGCCTCTCGGTAGCGCAACATCTGCAACATATAAGGCAAGGTAACCGTACGGCGATGGACGATGTGGTCGTACGTCTCCAGCCGATTCGTCGTCCCCGGATGGCCACTGACGAAAACCAGGTCGCCATCCTTCGGGCCGGTCGCGCTGAACTTGAAGTAGTCTGGCGTCTTGATCGGTTTGCCGTTCTCGTAGACGCGGAAGAAGCAGATGTCGAGGTTGTAGCGCGGGTACTCGAAGTTGTCGGAGTCGCCGCCGAAGAAGGCGATCTGATGCTCGGGGGCCATGACGAGGCGGACGTCGGTGTATTTCTTGTAGCGATAGAGATGATACATGCCGCCGTGATAGAGCGTGACGACGTCGGAGCGCAGGCCGGTCTTGGCGAGCGAGTCCTTGGTGATCTTCGCCATGATCGCCTTGCGGGCTGCGAGCGCGTCGGCCGGCTTCATGTCGGGCTTGACGGCGTCCTGCACTTCTTTCGTGACGTCGATGATCTCCTGCAGCACGTTGAGTTCGAGATCAGGGCACTTCAGCTCTTCGTTTAGCGTTCGCGCCAAAAAGCCGGAACGATAGTAGTCCTTCTCTTTCGTCGAGAGTTTCTGGATGAGGTCCGACCCGATGTGGTGATTGGTGATCGCCAGGCCGTTGGGCGAGACGAAGCTGCCGGACCCGCCGTTGTTGAAGCGGATCGACGCTTTCATGGCCCGATCGCGCCAGGCGTCGGTCAGGTCGAAGTCGTACTTCTTCTTGAGCAGGTCCTTCGGCAATTGATTGAGCAGCCACATGCCTTCATCGGCACGGACCGTGGCCGCGACAACGAACAGCACGATGAGCGCATGGAACAATCGCATCATAGTAGAACCTCCGTGTTTACGTTTAGCGCTCGCGAGGCGCCGCGCGAGCGCTAAACGTAAACGGAATTTCAATTCACGTCCAAATACTCATTCCAGCTAAACACAACCGCTCCGATAAGCAAGCACAAAACGGTGATCCCCGCCAGCACCAGCCACGCCGTCGTGCCGTCGACCGGCAAGTACCACAGCGGCCGATCCGGGTAGAGACCATAATCGTGAGCGCGATCGAACATCAGGCAGCGCGTGTAGAAGCTGATCGACAGCCGTTTGAAATGTCCCGGCAGGTTGCCCATGATCGTTTCGAGGAAGAACGCGTACAGCAGCGCCACCACCGCCCCGCGCCGCAGACACGCCGCAAGCATGTGAAACAACGCCGAGAACGCCAGCGTGCTCCAGATCACCGCGGGCCAATAAACCTCGAGCGCCCATCGGCCATGCGCCCCGCCCGCCAGACACAGTAACACGAACCCGCCGAGGTTGAGCAGCAAGCACCAGGGCAACAACGCCACATACTTAGCCAGAAAGATCGCCGGCCGCGGGATCGGACGCGTCAATACCCAGACGAGGTTCTGCGCCTCGCGCTCCCGGCCCAGGCCCTCCGACGCGAAACTCACGCTCCACATCGGCAGCAAGAAGGTCGTGAATAGCTGAAAGATGATCTGCTCGGAGAAAACGAGGAACCCGCTTCCCTCGACCACCGCCGTCGCCGTCGCGCCGTGGACCATCCGAAACAGCGACGCCTCCGGAGCGTCCCAGGGCAACATGCCCGCGTAACCGAGGTTGTCGAGATGCTGCGTGTAGGTCGGTCCTTTGCCGCGCGGATGCGTCCAGTGGGCCATGTTCCAGCGGCCCGATTGCGTGCCGACGATGATGATCAGCACACTCAAGGCCAGCAGCCCCAGCGCGATCCAGACCATGAGATGCGCCCGCGCCTGCCGCTGAAAGCTCAGCCAAACGAGGAAGCACCACGCCCGCCAAATTTCCGCTCTCGGCATCGTTAGTAGAACCTCGCAGAGATTGCAAATTGCAGATTTCAAATTGCAGAAACTAATTTGCTTCTTCAATTTGCAATTTGCAATTTGAAATCTGCAATTCATTTCACCGGCCGACGGGCCAGAACCGCAATCCAAAGCCGTTGAGATCGATCCACTCGCTGGGCTCTTCGGAATCGAGTTCGCCGCGGTCCAAGCCGCAGCGGAGGTAGACCCACAGGCAGGCGATCTCGTTGGCATGATCGTAGCCGTGCTCGTCGGTGTCGCCTTCGAAGAGCCAGCGGTAGATGCGTTGCTCCTTGCCGCTGCCGGCGGTTTCTTCCTGCCAGCCTTTGAGGATGCGCGACAGGTGGTGCGTCGCTTGCTTCCAGATCTTCACGTCGGTGATGTGGACGCGCGCCTCCTCGGGGGCGGCCTCGACCTCGACGCCGGGCAGCTGCCGGATCTCGTTGAACAGGCGATGCTCGAGCGCCGACGCCCGCCACGGCGACCACAGGACGCAAGTGACGCGCGACGCCTCGAATTTGAATCCGTAGAAATCGATTTGCATGGGGATGTTATATATAGCCCGCCATTTATGGCGGCTCGACACGGACGTCCGCCATAAATGGCGGGCTATATGGAAAAAATTGACGCGCTTCATTATTTGCGGTTACAATAAGCCCATGAAGAAAATCCTCTGCCTCGTCGGCGTGCTGATGCTCGCGCCGTCGGCGAATGCGTGCACGATTCCCGTCTTCCGCTATGCGCTGGAGAAGTGGGATCTGACCGTCTATGAGATCGTCGTTTATCATCGCGGCCCGCTGCCGACCGACTTGCAGAAGACGATCGACGCCTGGAACGCCGCCCCGAACAAGGCGAACGTCGAGTTCACGACGATCGATCTCGACAAGGTCTCGGCATCGAACGCGAACAACAACCATCTCCAGGTCTGGCACGTCGAAGGCAATGACGCCAAGACGCCATGGATGGCCGTGCGCTACCAGAAGCCGCGCGAACGAGGGGTCACGACCTGGTCCGGCCCGTGTACGCAAGCAAACCTGAACGTCGTCCTGGATTCGCCGCTGCGGCAAGCGGTCCTGGCCCACCTGACGCGCGGCGCCAGCGGCGTCTACGTGTTCCTGACCAGCGGCGACGCGAAGAAAGATCACGCCGCCTACGCGATGGTCCGCAAGCATCTCGAGTTTCTCGAAACGAAAATCAAGCTGCCCGAGCAGAGCAAGGACGGCCCGCAGATGCGTTTGCCGATCTCGCTGAAGGTTTGGCTGCCGATCCTGGTGCTTGATCGCAAGAAGCCGGAGGAGTCGGCCCTCGTGCAGCGGCTGCTCGCGATGGAGGACGGACTTGCCGAGGAGACGGGCCCGATCGTGTTCGCGGTGATCGGCAAGGGACGCGCTCTGCCGGCCCTGTACGGCAAGCAGCTCAACGAGGAGTGGTTAACGGAAATCACGCAGTACCTGTGCAACAAGTGCTCGTGCGATGTCAAGAGCCTGAACCCCGGCGACGATTTGCTCATGGTCGCGAATTGGCCGGCGATCGAGGAGAAGTTGTTCGACGGCAAGGACGGCGTGCCGATGCCGACCGAGGCGTTCATGCTGGCGCCGCTGCCGCCCGCGTCCGTGCCGGGCGTCGATCTGCAGCCGCTGCTGGACGAGATGAAAGAGCAGCGGGCGTTGCTGGCCGAGGTTCGCGATGCGCTGCGAGCAAAATCGACCGTCGCGGCGAAGACTGAAGCGCCGCCGACGATCACGTACACCACGACCAAGGTCGAGACGCCGACGCCGGAGTTCGAATGCCCACTGTGCAAGAACTGGATGTGGATCGCGACCGGCGCCGCCGGCATGCTGGTGCTCGTCAGCGGCGGCTGGGTATGCTGGTTGTTATTGCGAAAGTAATTCATGCTCTCCAAATTCTCACCGGCCCTGGTCGTCTTCTTCGGTTCCGTCGCGCTGCTCGCCGGGCTCGTCGGGTCGCTCTACTGGATCAGCCGGCCGCAGTTCGGCGCGGGCAATGCCGAGCCGCTCGAAATCCATTGTGCCGCCGCTATGTTTCAGGTCGTCGAGACGATCGCCCAGGAATACACGACCACCTACGGGCAGCAAGTCGTCATTCACGCCGGCCCATCGCAAGTTATTCTCAAGCATCTCGAGGAAGCCAAGAAAGCCGACCTTTTTCTCCCCGCCGATGATAGTTTCATCCGCCAGGCGGACAATAAAGGCCTGCTCGGCGAAGTCAAAAACGTCGCCTCCATGAGCGCCGTCGTCATCGTTCGTCCCAAGCTCGGCAAGGAAATCAAGACCTGGAACGACTTCCTTGCCGCCGGCCAGAAGATCGGCCTCGCCAACACCGACACCACCGCCATCGGCAGGCTCACCAGGCAAACCCTGCAAGGCCAGGGCCTGTGGCAAGATCTCGAAGCCGTCAAGCCCACCTACCTCGGCGATGTCAACGAAGTCGGCAATAGCGTCGCCGTCGTCGGCGCCACCGATGTCGGCATCACCTGGGACGCTCTCGCCAAGGTCCTCGTCGAAAAGAACCCCGACGTCAAGATCGTCCGCCTCAAGGAACTCGATCACGCCAAGGCCCGCGTGCAGATCGCCCTGGC
>JACQFG010000233.1 GCA_016200155.1 Planctomycetota bacterium
CGCGGTCGACGTCGTCTTCGTCACCGGGGATGCGTACATCGATCATCCCAGCTTTGCGATGGCGATCCTGCATCGCGTTCTCGAAGCGGCCGGCTTTCGTGTCGCCATGCTCAGTCAGCCCGACTGGCATTCGTGCGAACCGTGGCGGCAGTTCGGCCGGCCTCGGCTGTTCTTCGCGATCAGCGCCGGCAATATGGACTCGATGATCAATCACTACACCGCCAACAAAAAAGTCCGCAACGACGATGCCTACTCCCCCGGCGGCCGGATTGGCTTGCGTCCCGATCGGGCCACGCTCGCCTACTGCCAGCGCGCCCGCGAGGCGTTCGCGGGCGTGCCGATCATCGCCGGCGGCGTCGAGGCGTCGCTGCGTCGTCTCGCCCACTACGATTACTGGTCCGACACCGTCAAGCGCTCGATCCTGCTCGACGCCAAGGTCGACCTCCTCGTCTACGGCATGGGCGAGCACGCCATCGTCGAGATCGCCCGACGTCTGGCGGCAGGCAAGACGGTCCGCGATCTGCGCGACATGCGCGGGATCGCGTATGTCATGGGCGCGCGGGAGTCGGATTTGTTTAGCCGCAACGCCGAAGGCGTGCGCGAGGAGGGCGCCCCGCGCACGCCTTCGGCGTTGCGGCTAAACGACGCCATCGCGTTGCCGACGTTCGACGAGGTCAAATCCGACAAACATGCATTCGTCGAGGCGACGCGCGTCATCCACATCAACACCAGCCCGTTCAATGCGAAGACGCTGGTGCAGTATCACGATCGCCAGGCCGTCGTCGTCACGCCGCCGCCGTTGCCGATCAGCGAAGCCGAGATGGACGCGATCTACGACTTGCCGTACACGCGTCGGCCGCATCCGTCGTACCAGGAGCCGATCCCCGCGTTCGAGATGATCAAGGACTCGGTGACGATCATGCGTGGCTGCTTCGGCGGCTGCACGTTCTGCTCGATCACGACGCATCAGGGCCGCACGATCCAGTCGCGCTCCAAGGAATCGGTCTTGAAAGAGGTCCGCAACCTCGCTGCCGATCCGGAGTTCAAGGGGGTCATCAGCGACATCGGCGGCCCGACCGCGAACATGTACCAGATGCGCTGTACCCGCCCCGAGGTCGAGGCGAAGTGCAAACGGCTCTCGTGCGTGCATCCGTCGATCTGCAAGCTGCTCGGCACCGATCACGGCCCGCTCATCGACCTCATGAAACGTGCCCGCTCCGAGCCCGGCATCCGCAAGGTCCTCGTCGCCTCCGGCATCCGCATGGACATCGCCCAGCTCTCGCCCGACTACCTCAAGGAACTGGCGGCCCATCATGTCGGCGGGCATCTCAAAGTCGCCCCGGAGCACACCGACCCCCACGTCCTCGACATGATGAAGAAGCCGCGCAACGTCAACTTCGAAGGGTTCGCCGGCGAGTTCAAGAAGGCGTCGCAGCAAGCGGGCAAGCCGAAGCAGTACATCGTGCCGTACTACATCGCCAGCCATCCCGGCAGCGACGTGCACGCGATGATCGACCTCGCGATCTTCCTGAAGCGCAACGGCTATCGCCCCGACCAGGTGCAGGACTTCATCCCGGCGCCGTTCGACGTCGCCACGTGCATGTACTACACCGGCATCGAGCCGTTCTCGAAACAGGAAGTCTACATCGCCCGCAACCTGCGCGACCGCAAGGTGCAGCGTGCCCTGTTGCAGTTCTTCAAGCCCGAGAACTATTTCGAAGTTCGCAAGGCATTGCTCGACGCGGGCCGGTCCGACCTGATCGGCGCCGGCTGCGATTGCCTGATCCCCGCCCAGCCGCCGAAGGAGGCGCTCAAGGGCCGCATGGACCAGGCGAACGATTACGTCCACGCGATGCCGAAGCGCGGGTACCGTCCGGGGCGCAAGTCGCAGGGTCGGCAGAATAAGCCGGGGCGGAGCCCCAAATGAAGACAAGTTCGCAATCCCACAATGTCCCCGCCGAACTCGCCGGCAAGACCGTCGCTGCCTGCCTGCGTCTGTGGCTGCCCGGCCAGAGCTGGACGCAGGTCCGCAAGCTCATCGACGCCCACCGCGTCCGGATCAACGGCGAGGTCTGGCTCGACGACGCGCGCCGGCTGAAAGCAGGCGACACCGTCGACGTGCTCGAACGATCCGAGAAATCGCCGCAGGTACACATTGACCAGATCCCGCTCCGCTACATCGATGAGCATATCGTCGTCGTCGAAAAACCTGCCGGCATCAGTACCGTGCGCCACCCCGCCGAGCGCGATTGGCTGGAGGAGCGACGCATGCTGGTCGTGACGCTCGACGATCTCGTCATGCGCCAGATCGGCATGAACCTGCCGCGTAAGAAGCATGATCCGCGGCCGCGTTTGCGCATCGTGCAGCGGCTCGACAAGGAGACCAGCGGGCTCGTCGTCTTCGCACGCACCGTGGACGCCGAGCGCGGCCTCGGCATGCAGTTTCGCAAGCACACCGTGACGCGCAAGTATCTTGCGATCGTCGTCGGCAAAGTCATGGCCCAGACGATCCGTAGCACGCTGATCAAGGACCGCGGCGACGGCCGGCGCGGCAGCACCACGCTCAAGGACGCCGGCAAGGAGGCCGTCACCCACGTCAGCGTCGTCGAGGTGTTGCCAGGCTATACGCTGCTTTCCTGCAAGCTGGAGACGGGCCGCACGCACCAGATCCGCATTCATCTGGCGGAGATCGGCCATCCCGTCTGCGGCGAACGGGTCTACCACCGCCGGCCGAACGGCGACGTGGTTACCGACAACAGCGGCGCGTCGCGTCTCGCCTTGCACGCCGCCGAGCTTGGCTTCCGCCACCCGATCACCGACGAGGCGATGCACTGGGAGATGCCGCCGCCCGACGATTTCCGCGAATGGCTGGACCGGCTGCGCGGCCCTGCAGCGCCCCCATCGTGAGGCGCGGCGGTGAATCTGGGCAAGCTTTGCCGGACGTGCCGATTTTGCCAAAAGCTCCAATCAATCCGAACCTGCGGATCGGCCGAAGCAATCTTCTTCAAGTCTGTCTCAACCGATACTACATTCGACTCAATCGTTTTGCCCTGCCCGCTCTGTGCAAAGGAGCATGCCGTGATCATGCGACGGACCGCGCTTGCCACACTCATCCTCGGATTGACCTTCGCATCGGCGACCCCCGGATCGGCGCAGCAAAAGCGGGCCGCGCTCGGGTTCGAGGATCCGACGTTGCCAAGGATTCCCGCCGTGGAGCTTCCCCGCGAACCGGGCAAGTTCGTGACCGGCATCCCCGTCGTGCAGAGAAAGAACGATGGGCCTGCCGAGCCGATGCTCACGGCCCGAGACTTCGCGGATAACGGCCTGTTCCCCGGACGCGTCAGCCTGCGCGCCGACGGCGGCGACGGCGTCGGCTATGCGCGCGGCTTCACCTACCTGCAAGCGATGGTTCCGCTCCTCGAGGACCGGCACTCGCTTCTGTTCGCCGATGTGCGCGCCGTCAACTTCCTGGACGAAAATCGCTGGGAATACAACGTCGGCGGCGGTTATCGCTGCTACAGCCCCTCGCATGATTGCATCTTCGGAAGCAATATCTATTACGATGCCCGCAAGACCGACTATCACCTGTATCACCAGATTGCCTCCGGCTGGGAAGTTCTCGGCCGACGCCTGGAGCTGCGCGGCAACGGGTACTTCATCGTCGGCGCCGGCCATCACGTCGTCCGAGACACCGACGTGGTCAATCTCGGCATCATCAACAACAACTTCGTGTCACGCCGCATCCGGACCATCGAGGCGGCCCTGGGAGGCGGCGACATCGAGTTCGGCGGCCGGCTGCCCTTTGCCGAACGGTACTGTCCGCGTGCGTTCGTCGGCTTCTATACCTACTCCGCCGAGCGCATCGGCGTCGCCAACGGCGTGCGCGTCCGCATGGAGGCGCAGCTCAGCGAACGCGTCTCGCTCCACGCCCAGGTGCAAAACGACCAGCTCTTTCATACCACCGGCTCCGCGGGCATTGCGATCCACTTCGGCGCACCGGCTTATCGCCGAGGGAACGCCGACGTGACCTGGGACGACGTGATGCACCAGCGCGTGCAGCGCGATGTCAACGTCGTGACCAGCACGGCGACCACCATTACGACCACGACCACGCCGGTGCCGCCGCCGCCCCCGCCGCCCCCGCCGCCTTCCGAGGAGCCCGAATTCGAGAAGACTCTGCCGAAATAGCGGGGTCGCCCATCGAACTACCCAGCAGGGCAGGTTGACAACCTGCCCTGTTTCGTTTCAATGAACAATCATGGAAATCAAATGGCACGATATCGACCCCGGCACCGGCCAGCGCCGCTACCTTTGCGCGGAACGATTCGCCGGCGTCTGGAGGTTCCGCTGGAAACTCCAGCGCCGCGGCGAGTGGACGCGCTGGCTCGAACCGACGCGGGCCATGTGGGAACACGTCCTCGACGCCCTCGAACGACGCTACTGGCGCCGGGAAGGGGTCGAGCAGAAAGATATCGACGTGGTCAAGAGGATCCTCGCTGACGTGATCCGCGACGAAGACGGGTGACCTCCCCTCTCCCCCTGTACTCAGGGGGAGAGGGGAGCAACGCGAGCAGGCTCACTTCATACAATGGCGACACCCCCCGAACCGCCACTTTTCATTGAGGTGTCACCATGCGTCTGCTCTCCTTCACGATTTTCCTGCTCGGACTCGCCGCCCTGCCGTTCGCGAACCTGCGCGCCGCCGATGCCAAGGCCGAGAAGGGCTTCACGTCTCTATTCAACGGCAAGAACTTCGACGGCTGGCGCGAGCGGAATTCCAAGGACACGCTGGAAGGCAAGACCGAGGCGTTCAAGGGACGATTCAAGATCGTCGACGGCGTCATTCACTACGATCCGAAGGTCGGCGGCGACAAATATATCGAGACGATCAAGGAATATGCCGGCGACGTACATTTCAAGTTCGACTTCAACCCCGGCCCCAAGTGCAACAACGACATCCTCTTCCGCGGGACCAAGTTCGACATCATCCCCGGCAACAAGGAGAACAAGAACGTCAAGGAAGGTGAATGGTCCACCTTCGAACTGATCGCCAAGGGAGACAAGATCGAACACAAGATCAACGGCGAAACCGCGCGGTCCAGCACCGGCAAGGCGAAAGCGAATACGTTCGTGCTGCGCGCCGAGATTGGGGCGATGCAGGTCAAGAACATCCGCGTCAAGGACTAGCGATCGAATCTAGCGGCAGAAAAATCGGGGGCAGAAAAATGAGACGGGCCGACTGTCTTATTTTTCTGCCCTCGATTTTTCTGCCGATGCTTTTGCAGCGTTAGCCGACGGCCTTGCTCGCCTTTCCGTCCCCTTCTATAAAGAAGATTGGATAACCGAACGCCCGCATACAGCGAGTCCGCGCATGTTCACGTGGTTACGCAACATCAGGGTCGCGATCCAGACCGTCGCCCAGGGGATGTGGATCACCTTCTGGTACTTCCTGCAAACCTACAAGCGCAAGGCGTTCACGCAGCATTTCGAGTATCCCGAGCTGCCGGTGCCGGTGAAGCCGCGCTATCGCGGGTTTCACAAGTTCGATCTGACGACGTGCATCGGCTGCGACAAGTGTGCCCGCGCCTGCCCGGTCGATTGCATCTACATCGACAAGATCAAGAACCCGGTCGGCAAGGGGTTTCGGGTCAACGGCTTCAAGATCGATTACACCAAGTGCATGTTCTGTGCATTGTGCGTGGATCCGTGTCCGGTCGATTGCATATTCATGGGCTCGACGCACGATCAGAGCTGCTACACGCGCGACGGCTGCATCGTCGATTTCGCGAAGTTGCCGGTCGAGGTGGCCTGGGGCGCCGCGACGTTGAACCCGACGGCGATCGCGGCGTCGAAGCTGGTCGCCGAGCCCGTGTGGACGAAGCCGCCCGATCCGCCGCCCCCGCCCAAGCCGCCCGCGGCGACGCCTCCCGCGCCGGCCCCTGCCGCGGCGGGCAGTTAGATTCTTACCTCTGAACTTCTCCGCAAGGTGCGGAGAAGTTGGGCAACTCATCGTAGGCATCACGCTCCGCGTGATGTAGCCCCATCACGCGGAGCGTGATGTCTACGGTTGCGGCTGGGCCGCGTTAGGTCTGCAGAACGGAATTCGTTCCGTTCCCACCACGACACGAACGGAATGAATTCCGTTCTACAAAAAGGTATCTGCCATGAACGCAACTCGTCGGCCCAAAAAGCAGAAGAAGAACTACACGCTCGAGGAAGCCAACGCGATGTTGCCGCTCTTGCGGGTGATCCTGCGCGATGTGACCACGCTCGCCGGCGAACAGCGTGACTGCTATGAACGGCTGATCCGCCTGAAGAAGACGGACGGGCTCGATCGCGCTCACAAGGAAGAGGTCGAGCAGGTCGCCGCCGCCTTCGAGGCCGGCCAGGAAAAGATGCGCGAGTATGAAGCCGAGTTGGAAAAGCTCCACGTTGAACTCAAGGACTATTACACCGGCCTGATCGATTTCCGCCACCTGAAAGAGGGCAAGGAAGTCTACCTGTGCTGGCGGCTCGGCGAACCGGAAGTTGCCCACTGGCACGACCTCAACGCCGGCTTCGGCGGTCGGCAGAAGCTCGACGCCGCCTGCTGCGGCGCCGGTTCCTAGTGAGAATTGAGGTAGCTGAAGTCGTGAGACTTCAGCAAATCCGAACTCTCACGAGTTCGGCTACCCCGGTTTTAAGCATCGACGCCGCACTAGCCCGCTTCCCTCGCTTGCGCTGCGGGCTCAGTTGAAGATCGTACTTTACGGATAACCACTCATGCCTGATAAGATCGTTCCTGACGCAAGCGACCCGGTCGCCACGCTGGTCTTCTTCCTGCTCGTCTTCGGCGTCGTCGGCGTCGTCTTTCTGTTCTTCCACCTCGTCATGGGCAGCGTCATCCGGCCAAGCAAGCCCGACGCGGAAAAATTGACGATCTACGAATGCGGCGAACCGACCGTCGGCAGCGCCTGGATTCAGTTCGATCTGCGGTTTTACGTCGTCGCCTTGCTGTTCGTGATTTTCGACGTGGAAGTCGCGTTCTTCTTCCCCTGGGCCGTGGTGTTCGGGTCGGCCAATCAACTCGCGAATCCCAATCTCGACCCCGAGCGCCGCGAACAACTGTCCAAGCAGCTCGTGCCGGCCGGGGTCGCCATGGGCCAAAGGCATGACATGAAGCTGACCACGGCCACAGCGGGGCCAAGCAAGACCAGCAAGCACCACGAAACCGTAAACCTGATCACGCCTGAGGACGCAGCGCCCTGGGCGCACTACGCCTTCTGGGAATTAATGACATTCTTCGCCGTGCTGCTCGTCGGCTTTGCCTATGTCTGGCGGCGCGGCGACATCGACTGGGTCCGTGCTTATTCGCCGCACAAGGAGGCGCCGGCGCAGCCGCAGAAGGTCGTGGAACAAGAAAAAGTTGCTGTTTGACATCCCGATGGGAGCAATACGATGGGCTGGCTTGAAGGCAGGTTCGAAGAAAGCGTCATGGTGACGACGCTCGAGCAGGGCATCGCCTGGGCGCGCGAATCGAGCATCTGGCCGATGACGTTCGGTCTGGCATGCTGCGCGATCGAGATGATGGCCGTCGGCGGTCCGCGTTACGATCTGGATCGCTTCGGCGCCGGCGCCTTCCGCGCCACGCCGCGCCAGGCGGACCTGATGGTCGTCGCCGGCACCGTCAACATGAAGATGGCTTCGCGCGTGCGCAGGTTGTACAACCAGATGCCCGATCCGAAGTTCGTCATCGCCATGGGCGCCTGCACCTGCGGCGGCGGGCCGTATTACAAGTACGGTTACAACGTCGTCAAGGGAGTCGATCTGGTGGTGCCGGTCGATGTTTATGTGCCGGGCTGCCCGCCGCGTCCGGAAGCGTTGATGGAAGGCTTGATGCGCATCCAGGACAAGATTCGCGGCATGAAGTACCTGACGAAGGGCCAACCGATCGAGATCCCCGTGCCGGCCCGTACCGGCTACATTCAGCTGCCCCCGGAGCTGGAAGATGCCGATCCGGTGAAGGCGTTGGAGAAGCAGATCGCGTATGCCAAGAGGACCAAGGAGAAAGCGGCGCCGACCAAGGCATAGAAATGGGCCATTCACATGCCGACGGTACTTCGTCATGGTCCCTATGGTTTCGTGTTCTTTAGTTCGGACCAAAATGAACCGCCTCATATCCATGTCAAACGCGATCGAGCAATTGCGAAATACTGGCTAGAGCCCGTGTCGCTTGCGAAGAACCGGGGATTCAAACAGCCTGAACTGAAAAGGATTGCAAAACTAATCGAGCGCTATCAGCAACGACTGATCGAGGCGTGGCATGACTACTTTGGTGCTTGAAAAGGATCCCCTGGCGGTTGACGTCCGTCTGTCCGGCAAAGATCTTACGATCCAACTGTCCGACGGCCGGAGCGTCGCGGTCCCATTGACGTGGTACCCTCGCCTCCTGAATGCCTCGAAAACCGAACGCCGAAATTGGCGCCTGCTCGGCGGCGGTTACGCCATCGAATGGCCTGACCTCGACGAACATATTGGCGTCGAAGGATTATTGGCGGGACGATCCAGCGGTGAAAGCGAACGCTCGTTGAGCCGTTGGCTTGCGGCTCGAGCCACGCCAACGAAAAAGGGGCCCTCGGGGTCTCGCAAGCGCAAATGAGGAGCACGTCACGATATGACCTCCGCCGAAATCATCGCCGTCCTCGAAGCCGAGTGCGGCTCCAAGATCAAGAGCAAGAACGCCGAGGCGATCGACCCGTTCGTGGTCGTCGAGCCGGCCGATCTGGTCGCCGTCGCGAAGGTGCTGCGCGATCATCCGAAGCTCAAGCTCGAGATGCTCAACTGCGTCTCCGGCGTCGATTATCTGGAACTCGATCCGAAGAAGGTGGCGAAGGCCGGTTTCGAGCCGCACGTCGAGGTCGTCTATCACCTGTCGAGCTTCGCGCACAAGCATCGCTTCGTGATGAAGGTGCTTTTGCCGAGATGGAAGGACAACAAGCCGGGGGAGCTGCCGGAGGTCCCGTCGCTGGTGGACGTTTGGCCGGCGGCGAACTGGCACGAGCGC
>JACQFG010000234.1 GCA_016200155.1 Planctomycetota bacterium
AAGTTCACCCACCTGATGGGGCGCAAACCCGCGTTTGCGATCGCTTTTGTCCTCGCTTTGTTGACAACCGCGTTCGCATTTTGGAGTCTCAGCACATTCAGCGACGTTTTCTGGATGGTCCCGCTCATGGGCTTCGCGCAGATTTCCTTGTTCGGAGGCTACGCGATCTACTTTCCCGAGTTGTTTCCGACGCGCTTGCGCAGCACCGGCACGTCCTTTTGTTACAACGTGGGGCGTTACGTGGCGGCCCCCGGCCCGCTTGTGTTGGGCGCCCTCGGCAGCATGGTCTTTGGCGCCCATGGCGACGTCATGAGCTGGCGACTGGCTGGCGTAACGATGTGCTCTTTCTTCCTTCTGGGATTGATTATCCTGCCGTTTGCGCCCGAAACCAAGGGCAAGCCGCTGCCGGAGTAGCATGGTTTACGTTTAGCGCTCGCGCGGCGCCGAGCGAGCGCCAAACGTAAACCGATCAATTGCACTCCGCGACCAGCGGCTCCGCCAGTTCCTTCAGGTAAAACAGCCGTCCCGCCAGCGTCGGCATGTACGTGCTCGGAATCCACGTCGTCGGCTCGTGCTGCAGGCTCATCCGCAGCGATAGGCCCTGCCATTGCATGCCGCGGCCGAAACTGCCGTCCGCCCCGCCGATGATGTGGTCGGCCGCCAGGAACAACGCCGGGCCGATCGTGTTGGCGAACGCCGGCACCAGAGTCGTGCGGCTCCTGAAGCTCGTCAGCGCGTTCTGCTCGATCGTCAACGGATGCAAGCGGGCGCCGAGCCGATGCGTTTGCGCCTTCCACTCGGCCTCCGTCTTGAATTCGGCGGCGAAGTGCGGCTCCCAGAAGGCGATGTGGCACACCCGGCCGATGCCGAAGACCGTGTCGAGCTTGGCCCCCTTCTTCTTGAGATCGCCGATCTGGGAGGCGTAGGTCGGCAGCTCGTTCTTGAGGGCGAAATGGCGTTGCGACTTGGGCACCGTGGCCGAGCCGAGCGGACCGTAGAACGCCTGCTCCATGGCGTACTGGAAGGCGCCGGAGTTGTCGGCGGGAAGCGTGTTGCCCTGGGCGTCGGCCCATTCGTCCATGTTGAACCCGTGGACGTGCTCGCAGCTGACACCCCATTCCTTCAAGAAATAGACCGCCCAGCGATACATCCCCATCGGGCCGACCGGCAGAATCATGGCGAGAGGTCGGCCGGCTTGCTTCGTCAGCTGGATCTCGCGGGCGATCTCATGGCCCATGAACGTGTTAAAATCGGCCAGGGAACCGCACGCGACCGGTTCGAACTTCGGATGCCACCACGAGCAGCGTTTGAGCATGGCGTCGCCGGACAGGTCGGCGAGGCGGTCGATTTTCTCGAGGTTCCAGCCGGCCGGCAGAAAGCCTTCCATCATCGAACCGCGAAATGTGGTGAGGAGATTCATGGGTGCCCATCCTTTATGTGATGAACCAGCGTGAGGCAATGAACGTAATGTATTCCGAGGGAATATCGGGCGGCACAAAGAAATTTCCAGATTTTACGTGGACCTTTGGCCGGCCAGTCGTCTACAATACCTGTCCGACCCATGCTGCCGATCCGCATGCGCGGACCGGGGACTTGCTGGTTTGACGTGATTTGCGTATAAAAACGGGGTTGCCGTTTTCTTCGAACATCAAAAAGGCTTCTTGCAGATCCGGTTTCATCCGGGAGGAACAACATGAACGTTTGGCGTTTGCTCGGTATTTCGACTTTCTTGATCGCCACGCTGCTTCTCGTCGGCGCGACCAGGTATACCGCGAATGCGGAAGATCCCAAAAAGGCCCAGGTTGACCCGAAGAAGGTCGATCCGAAGGTTGACCCGAAGAAGGTCGATCCGAAGGTTGACCCGAAGAAGGTTGATCCGAAGGTCGACCCCAAGGTTGACCCGAAGGTCGAGAAGCCGCCGGTCGAAGCTCCGAAGGCCGGCGCTCTGAAGTTCACCGCCTTTGACAAGGACAAGAAGCCCTTCTATCAGATGCAGAAGACCAAGACCAAGCAAGAAATGAAGGTCATGAGTCAGGTCGTCATCCAGACACAGGAGCAGGATTTCCTCATCCTCTGGACCCCGAAGCCCGCGGCCGCCAATGGCGACTATGTCGTGAGCCAAAAGATTATCGGCGTGAAGATGAAGATCAGCATCGGCGGCAACCAGATCAGCTACGATTCGACCAGCGCCACCAAGCCCAAGAATCCGATGACCGACTTCTTCGAACAGCTCACCAAGCAGGAATTGACCTTCACGATCAAGTCCGACCTGTCATCCGTCACCAAGATCGATGGCCGCGAGGACTTCATCAAGGGCCTGAGCGAGATCAACCCGCAAATGCAGACCCTGCTCAAGCAGATCCTCAGCGAGAAGGCGTTGACGCGCATGGCCGAGCCGACCTGGTATGCGTTCCCGCCGGGCGGCGACCTCGGCAAGAAGGAATGGAAAGGCGAAAGCATTCTCGACCTCGGGCCGATCGGCAACTACAAGACCGATTTCACCTTCACCTACAAGGGCAAGGACGGCGCCAAGGAAAAGATCGACATCACGAGCAAGCTCACCTACACCCAGCCCAATGCCCAGGCCAAGGCGGGCTTGCCCTTCATCATCCACACCGCCGACCTCAAGGCCGACACCGGCACCGGTCACACTATTTTCAACCCCGATCCAGTTAAGGGCGGCCGATTCGATTACACCGAACTCAAGATGAAGCTCACGGGCAACTTGACCATCGAAGTCGGCAATCAGAAGACCTCCGTCGAACTGACGCAGGACCAGGAAGCCTACTCAACCGCCTCCGACGATCTGCCCCCCGACTGGAAGGGCGCCGCCAAGTAAGGCCGCCGATTTTCATCAGCAGCATTTCGATGCCGCAGCGCCACCACGCTGCGGCATTTTTGTTGCGCCTCATGGTCAACCGGCCGGCGCTGCATGCGGGTAATCGCGCGGCAGGATCATCCGTTCGATGCGACGCTGGCCGCGCAGCAGCACGATCGTGGCCGGCACGTCGATCGGCAACTGCGTCAACAGCTTGTGCAGGTCGTCGACGTTGGCGACCGGTTGCTCGTCGATCGCCAGGATGCAGTCTTCTTGTTCCAGCCCCGCCTGTTCCGCGGGCCCGTCCGGCTCAATCGAGAGCACCTCCACGGCCGTCGTTTGTTTCAATGCAAGCTGCAACTGAATGACGCGCGGAATCGGCACCGTGCGGACGTGCAGGCCGAGGTAGCCGCGCAGCACCTTGCCGTGCTTGAGCAGGATCGGCACGAGCAGCTTGGCCATATTGATTGGGATGGCGAAGCAGATGCCCTGGGCGGGAGCGATGACGGCGGTGTTGATGCCGATGACGTGCCCCTGGCTGTCGACGAGCGGTCCGCCGCTGTTGCCCGGATTGAGGGCGGCGTCCGTCTGGATGACATTGTCGACCAGATGCCCCGTGATGGTCCGCAGCGAGCGGCCCAGCGCGCTGACGACCCCGGCGGTAACGGTCGATTCGAACCCGAACGGGCTGCCGATGGCGACGACGAGCTGGCCGACGCGCAACTTTTGCGAGTCGCCCAGATTGGCGTGAAGCAGCTTGTTTCCTTGCGCCTGGACGACGGCGAGGTCGGTCCACGGATCGAGGCCGACGACGCGCCCGTCGATCTCCTGACCGTCGTTGAGCCGAATGCGGACGCTCTCGAATTCGCGCACGACGTGAGCGTTGGTCAGCAGGAACCCGTCCGGCGTGAACAGGACGCCCGACCCGCCGCTGCCATTGCGGCCTCGCCCCACGCGCAAGTTGACGACCGCCGGCTGCAACTGCTCGGCAACCCGCACCACGACGCGCGAATACGCATCGAGAGCATCCGCCTCCTCGCGCGGCACCGCTGTCGGTGGCGGCGGTTCGGAACGCGGTTCGAAATCGTCATTGACGTAGCGTGGCACGATCGGCGGCATGGCGGTTTTCTCCGGAGCTGATCTATTGTAGGAGGCCGCGTCAAGGCGCTCCTGCCGTGATAGGATGGAAGCAGGCGATTTCTGCCATGAATACGCTCATCGGCCAACACCTGCGCGAGTTTCGCGAAAGCCGTGTCCTCGTCACGGTCCTGTGCGGTGCTGTCCTGCTGGTCGAGTTCACGGGAGCGTGGGATTACTACGAAACGGTCAATCCCTGCCGCGAGCGCTCGGCCGACCTCGAAATAGCGGCGCGGGCCTACGCGCAGGCAACCACGCGATCCGAGGCAGCCGGCGCGGGATCGGGATTCCAGCGCTCCCGCGAACGCGAAGAAGCTCTGTATGCGAATTGGGAGACTGCTTACATCCGGTACTGCCAGGCGTACCGGGCGGAGTGCGACGCCTTTGCCGGCCGCGACCGCTGCCATCTGAGCCTGGTCGTGCTGGTGCTCCTGTTCTATCCCATCTTTGCCAACGGCAATTGCGGATCGATCGGGTTGCGGCTCACGCCGAGCGAAGGATGGTGGTACTGGTGCAAGGCGGCGCCGTTGCTGGCGCTCGCCGTGGCCGTCCTCTTGGTTCCGGGCGTCGCGCTGTGGTTATGGCTCGGCGGCAGCGTCGAAGACCTTGCCAGGGAAACCTGGAATGATCCGTTCGGCAACTTCGTGAAAGCCCCGGTCACCGAGGAGATCATCTATCGCCTGGCGGTGTGCACGATGGTGGCCGGCTGGTTCGGCCCGCGGTCCGCGATTGCCGTCAGCGGGATCCTGTTTGCCCTGATCCACCTTGCCTACGGCTGGGACAACCCGGTGAACCTCGTGGCCGGCTTCGTCCTGGCATGGTCGTTCCTGAAGAGCAACACGATCCTGGTGCCGATGGCCCTGCACAGCCTGGGAAACATCCTGGGCTGGCTGCTGGTGACGCAATGCCTGGCGCCGCTTTGTACGTTTTGAGTCGAGTCCATGGGAGTTGCCGATTTCGGCTTCCCTGCTCACGCCAGCCGTGATAACGTAACTGTCGTTCGATGGTGACTTATGCCGCCCGGCAGCGCAACACGGCATTTACGCCACGGAACGACTCGGCAGCGCGCCGATTCGATCGTGCAGAATGGGCCGAACCCGGGCTTCATGGAGCCCGGCGGATCGGACCCGGCCAGGGGATTTTCGATGTATCCCGATGGCACACCGCCGTCGGTCGGTACGCCCGAGCAATATGCAGCCGGCAAAGCGAGCCTATTTCCGAATGAGGGCGGTCCTGCGATTGTCGAGATCGACGTGCCGACCGAAATCGCAGACCTGGCCATTGATGCCGGCGGTGAGCTCCGGTTCGAGCCGGGTTTCGGTCTTGAGGAACTTTTGCAAGCCTGGCCAATGATTCCAAAGAGGGTGGTGTAACGATGTCCGCGCACATGCGAATACGCGACCTCGTCAAGAGTAAGCTTGTGGGCCGAACGATCGATGTTGTCGGGTTCATCGACGCATTGCTGGAGATCGCCGGCAAGGTCGGCGAAGTGCATTGCGCACTGGCCTCCGACCAAGCGTTGCGATTCGAACTTGGCAATGAGGGGCCGTGCGATATCGAGCTTGATGCCGCCCGAGGCAAACTGCGCATGCTGTGCGCTCGCTTGAGCGTACATTGCAATGAAACACCCG
>JACQFG010000238.1 GCA_016200155.1 Planctomycetota bacterium
CCGGGCGAGTCGCTCACGAACAAGCAGATCGACGAAATCCTCTATGGCAAATGAAATATTCGTGGACACAAGCGGGTTCTTCGCGCTGCTGGTATCAGACGACGACCGCCACCAATCAGCCCAGGCGATCATGCGCGCCGCCCAGCGCCGAAAACGCGGCTTCATGACGACGGACTACGTGCTCGACGAAACCGCGACGTTGCTGAAGGCACGCGGATACCGCCATCTATTGGCCGATTTCTTTGCAAAGTTGGATGGTTCGCACGCCTGCCGCACGGAATGGACCGATGCCGAACGATTCGGCGCCGCCAAGGTTTTCTTCTTGAAACATGCGGACCAAGCCTGGTCGTTCACGGATTGCCTGAGCTTTGTCGTCATGAAGAGCCTTCGTCTGCGCGATGCTTTTACCAAGGACGGGCATTTTCAAGAGGCGGGTTTCGTCGCGCTGCTGAAATAGCGGGCATTCTCACCGCACCGTCACGAACTCGTGATGGTTCAGCAACGCATGCACCAGGTTCTCCCGCGCTCGCTGGCCCGGATTGCTCGAAGGCTGACTGCCGTCCGCGCTGTTGCTGCCTGACAATTTCATTTCTTGAAAGCGGCGCGTCTGCTCGTCGAGGAACGTCGTGCATTCCGTCAGTTCCGCCGGCGTCGGCCGGCGCGACAGGACGTGCTCGAATGCGCTCGTCGAAAACGCGGCGGCGTCCTTCGTTTGACCGGCGATCGCGCGGGCCAGGATGCGGGCGTGTTTGAGGGCGACCTCGCTGTTCATCAATGCGAGCGCTTGCTGCGGGACGATGCTGTGCCGGCGCTCGTAGCACTCCGTCACGTTGGCGGCGTCGAAGAGCTGCAGGAACTCCATCTGCTTCTCGGCGGCGTGGCGGAAGTACAGGCTGCGGCGCGGCGTCGTCAGGCCGAGCTTGCAGTCGATGTCCGGCCCGCTCATCTTCTGGTCGAGCTTGCCTGCGACGTGGAAGACGCAATCGCGCACCGCCTCCGCTTCGAGCCGGCGCGGCGCGTGGCGCCATAGGTATTTGTTGTCTCGGTCAATCCTCGTATTGTCGGCATCCGGCGTCGAACTCTGCCGGTACGTCGCGCTGGTGACGATGAGCCGATGCAGGTGCTTCATGCTCCACGTTTTTTTCTCCACCTCTCCACCCATGAACTCGGCCGACAGCCAATCGAATAAGGCCGGGTGCGACGGCGGCCGGCCGTTTTGGCCGAAGTCGAAAACGCTGGGCACGAGCGCCTGGCCGAAGTGCCGCAGCCAGATGTGATTGACGGCGACGCGTGCGGTGAGCGGGTTGTGCTTATCGGCGAGCCATTTCGCGAACGCCAGGCGTCGGCCGGTGCTCTCGGACAGAGCGCCCTTCATATCGCTCTTGGGCAGCTTGATCGGCTCGATCTTCGGGAATCGCCCGGCGAGCGCGTCGGGAACGCCGGGCGTGATCTTCTTGTCCTTGTCCGGCGTGCGGTCGTCGCCGCGAATGAAGAGAAACGTCGGCGCGGTCAGGTCCTTGTCATAAGCGCGAACGAGGCCGTCCTTCTTGAGGTCAGGTTCGCCCGGATACTTGTCGGTGCGAACATTGTGCGGTTCAAAGATCGCGCGGACCTGGTAGTATTCCGTCTGCAAGATCGGATCGAACATGTGATCGTGGCACTTCGCGCAGCCGATGGTGACGGCCTGAAAACCTTGAAACGTGTGCTCGACGGTGTCCTGCATCCACTTCTCCCGGCTCAGCAGCTTGTAGTTGCGAACCAAATACCCGGTGGCGACGAGGGCCTTCGGATCGTCGGGCGCCAATTCATCGCCGGCGAGCATTTCGAGGATCATGCGATCGTAGCCCTTGTCGGCGTTGAGCGAATCGATGATCCAGTCGCGCCAGTGCCAGATGTGCGGCTGGCTGTCGCGGACCTGGGGACCATAGCCGGCCCAGTCGCTGTAACGCCAGACGTCCATCCAGTGCCGGCCCCAGCGTTCGCCGTACTGCGGCCGGTTCAACAGGTTATCGACGACCTTCTCATATGCCGCTTGCGGGGTAGCACTCTCGCAGTCTTTGAGAAAGGCGTGCTGCTCCGCGGGCGTAGGCGGCAGGCCGATCAGGTCGAGATAGACGCGCCGCAGCAGCACTTCGCGCGGCGCTTCCGGCCGCGGCTTCAGGCCGAGGGCTTCATGCTCGGCAGCGATGAACGCATCGATCGGGTTGCGCACCCAGCCGGCGTTCTTGACGGTGGGAACAGCGGGCCGTTTGACGATCTCGAACGGCCGCCAGGGATGGCCCTGCTTGAAGCGGCGGAACTCGACAACTTTCGACTTGACGTCGGCAATCTCCTTGTCGGTCGGGCGGTCGGCCTTGTCTCCTGGACCATGGCCGGTGAGGATTTCGAGCAGATTGCTGACGCCGTCGCCGTCGGAATCTTCGTCGAGGACAGCGTCGAGGCGGGCGTCGATGCTCGTCGGTTTGCCGGCTTTCTTGAATTCGTCCTTGAGCGCCTTCAAGCGCGCGCCGAACACGTTATGGGGGTTGGCCCAGCCGCGGAGATGGCACGTCGTGCAGGTGTTGAGGTTTTTGGGCAAATGAGGGCCGAAGTATTGCGCGAGCGCGTGCTTGTACGCGGGCCGAGCGTGCACCGGCAAGGCGGCGAGCGCACAGGCCATGAATGCGAGAAGGAAGCGCGTCAACATCACGACCTCACTTTTTCTTTCGCTTGGCGAGCTTTTTGACGAAGGCGGCGTGTTCGGGGGATTGCAAACCTTGCTGAAGGACGGCGAGCACCTTGGCGGCATCGCGGTCGAGCATCGCGATTCCATCGAGCCAGAGGCCAGGGAATACGCGGGATTTCCAGATGTTGCCTTCGGTGGGGGCAACCAACTTGTACCCTTTGGCACCGAGTCGATGCCAGCGGATTTCCTGTTCGCGCATCAAGATGGCCACGTACTCGAGAACGCCGGATCGCTCATAGAGTTCGAGCTTTTGATTGAGGTCATACGACGCGCTGCTCACGGAAATCTCGGCGATGAACTCCGGGCTGCCGCCGACATATTTTCCAATGTTACGCGATTGTCCGCCGCATTCCGGAAGAATGCGCAAATAATCGTCGGGTTGCGGCGTTTCGTCGCCGGCAAGCATCGTGGTGGCATTGGAGCCGGCTTCCGTTCCCGGCGTATAAGCGTTGTAGACGCCAATCCAGGTCGCAGCGAGGTGATCCGTGACGCCGTGCAGCCGAGTCAATGGCGAGGGCATATAGACGATACCTCCGATCAACTCCGCGAACTTGATTTCGGGGTGCTGTTCCCAGATGCGCAGGAACTCGGCGCGCGTCAAATGGTCGCCCGGCTGGAGCGGAGGGGCGTCGGTTACGGAGGTTGTTGCGCCGTTACCGTTGGCTGGATCATGTTTTCGCATGTTAACCTCGTGTCGACTCTAATTGTCGATTATCGCACAATGGGCCGCGGAGTGAATAGAAGAAACCGAAGTTTTGCTTGCCGCGGACGGCTCGCGTGCCGACAATCAAGGCGTCGATTCATTGTCTCCTTCTGGAGTTGTCCGATGTTGCGCTCGACCCGAAATCTCGTCGCGATCGTCGTTCTCGTGTTGGCCGCGGTCACTGATGTTTGCGCTCAACCGATCGAGCTGAGCGTCGATGCGACCGAGGCGCCGCGGCGATTGCTGCATGCGACGATGAAGATCCCGGTCAAGGCGGGGCCGTTGACGCTGTATTATCCGAAGTGGATCCAGGGGGAGCATTCGCCGAGCGGGCCGATCGCCGACCTCGCGGGGCTGAAGATGTCGGGCAACGGCAAGGCGATCGCGTGGAAGCGCGACGATGTCGATCTCTACACGTTTCACTGCGTGATCCCTGCCGGCGTCGACATGCTCGACGTCAGCCTCGATTATCTCGGCGCGGGCAAGGACGCCGGCGGCGGCATCGGCTCGTCCAGCCCGTGCATGACGCCGCAGCTCGCCATCGTCAACTGGTACATGGTGCTGCTCTATCCCAAGGGAACGCCCGTGCGCGATCTGCAGGTCAAGGCCGACCTCACGCTGCCCAAGGGCTGGAAGCTCGGGACCGCGCTGCCGATCGAATCGGAGAAGGGCGAACGCACGCACTTCAAGCCGGCGTCGCTGGAAACGCTCGCCGACTCGACCGTGCTGTGCGGCAAGCATTTCAAGGAGGCGCCGCTCGGCCCGCAGCACTCCCTCGTGCTTGCGTGTGACAGTGCCGCCGGCTTGGCGATCACGCCGGAACTGCAAGCGCAGTACGAGCGTCTCGTTGCCGAGGCGGGCGCCCTCTTCGGCGTGCGGCACTATCGCTCGTATCGGTTTCTCGTGGCGATGAGCGATCACATCAATCATTTCGCGGTCGAGCATCACGAGTGCAGCGACAATCGTGTGCCGGAACGTTTTCTGATTGACGACAGCTATCGCAAGACCTGGCATGCGTGGGTCCTGCCTCATGAATATGTGCATTCGTGGAACGGCAAATATCGCCGGCCGGAGGGGCTGGTGCTGTCCGACTATCAGCAGCCGATGCGCACGAGCTTGCTGTGGGTGTATGAAGGCTTGACGCAATATCTCGGTTTCGTGCTCACAGCTCGCAGCGGGCTGTACACGCCGGAGCTGGCGTGCGAGAACTACGCGCTCATCGCCGACTGGGCCAAGAACCAGCGCGGCCGAACCTGGCGTTCCCTCGAAGACACGGCGACGGCGGCCCCGCATCTTTATTACGCCCGCTCCGACTGGGCTAGCCGGCGGCGCGGCGTCGATTTCTACGACGAGGGCGCCCTGCTCTGGCTCGACGTCGATACGCTCATCCGCGAGAAGTCGGCCGGCAAGAAGAGCATCGATCATTTCTGTCAAGCGTTCTACGCAGGCAAAGGCGGCGCGCCGGCTGTGAAAGCGTTCAACTTCGACGACATCGTCAAGACGCTCAACAGCGTCGTCGCGCACGACTGGCAGGCGTTTCTCGAACGCCGCATCGCCGTCGCCCAGGACGCCGCCCCCCTGGACGGACTGACGCGCGGCGGCTGGAAGGTCGTCTATCGCGACAAGGCCGGCGATCTCTTCAAGGCCCGCGAAAGCGATGAGAAATCGATCAACACCGCCTGCTCCATCGGCCTCCTCGTCAACGACGACGGCAAGGTCTCCGACGTCATCCCCGGCAAGGCGGCGGACAAGGCCGGCGTCGGCCCCGGCATGAGGGTGCTCGGCGTCAACGATCGCCGCTTCACGACGGAGCGCTTCCGCGAGGCCCTGGCCGCCACCGCGAAGGGCCAGAAGCTGAAGCTGCTCGTCGAGAACCAGGAGTATTTCCGCACCTTCACGCTCGATTACGCCGACGGCGATCGCTACCCGCACCTGGAACGCGACGCCGGCAAGGCGGATTTGCTGGCGGAGACTTTTCGGCCGCGCATGCCGTGACACGCCCTGGACCGGCGTGCATGCCGAGCTGCATGGAGGAAAGCAATCCGACGTATTCACGATGGTTTGATGTGGTCATGACTTGCGCGTCGTGACGCGCGCACACTACCGCGAATCGACCGAGGTTCGCAAGAGGCCTGCATTGCTCGTGATTTATGAGACGAAATAAGCGGACCCGCAGGCGTGCTCAAAAACGCCTGCAGGTAGAATAGGGAGAGACCATCGACGGGAACCGTGGCGCTATTTCTTGGCGCCGTTGCGAGCCATCTCGGCCTTGAGTTCGGCCTCGGCTTCCATCCAGTCCTGTTGGTCCTGGCCGTGCTTGCAGCCCTTCTTCAGCCACTTTTGAAAGGCCAAGGCGGCGACCTTGTCGGCCGGGACGCACCCTTGCACGGCGCCGCAGGTTTGGCCCTGCTGCATCGTTGCGGTGGCCTGCGCGGTCTTGCCGGTCTGCGGAGCGGTGCTGGACGTCGTCGAGCTTCTGGACATGTGGTCCTCCCTGAGAGAAAAAGTGCCGGGCGAGAATTCCTCCGATTTCCTTTCATATTTCATCAAAATGAATAGGGTATGGCAAGGATGTTTTCGAAAAATCAACCATTTTGCGCCCCGATTGGCGACGCCTCCCAGAAGCGTGGCCGAGGCAACGCTTCGGCGATGCATCGCTAATCGACGCTGGTAAATCGCGAACGAAATGACCCTCAACTTCGACCTGATTGGCGTGTTCCTTGCCCACACCCTGATCGCCCTTGCGCTCGGCCTGGTCATCGGCATCGAACGCCAGTTGGGCCAGCATCCCGCCGGCCTGCGCACCAACGCCCTGGTCTGCCTCGGCTCGGCACTCTTCGTCACCATGTCCTCCACCGTGGCCGGTCAAGACAACACGCGCATCATCGCCCAGGTGGTCAGCGGCATCGGCTTCATCTGCGGCGGCGCCATCCTCCGCGAGGGCATCACCGTCCGCGGCATGAATACCGCCGCCACTCTCTGGTGCACCGCCGCCATCGGCTGCCTCGTCGGCATCGGCTCGTGGGACCTCGCCCTGATCGGCACCGTCGCCATCGTGCTCGCCCATTTCCTGTTTCGCCCCCTCGCCCATGCCATCGATCGCTACACGCAGGGAAAGGGGGAAACCGAGCTGCTCTGCGAGGTGAAAATCGTCTGTTTGAAAGCGCAGGAAGAAAAAGTACGAGCGCTCCTGCTCGAGCGCGTTCGCGCCGCCAAGCTCCGCCTGCAAGGCCTCGCCCTGCAAGACGGGCAGCGCGCCGATCACGTCGAGATCAACGTCCACGTCTTCGCCTTGCAGCACACCGACGAAGCGATGAACGATCTCGTGGCGAGCCTTGCCAGCCAGGAAGCCGTCGATCGCGTGAGCTGGGGCAGAGCACATTGACATGCAGAGCCTGAAGCGTGAGCG
>JACQFG010000029.1:0-1566 GCA_016200155.1 Planctomycetota bacterium
AAACCAGACTCATTATATAAGGTTCTTCATTTGATGAAAAATCTGATACTACTAAGGATGGGTCCCAGTAATGATCCTCGGCAACGCGGAAGAAGTAAGCGTGCATGAACGAGCGCGGCCGGCGGCGCTCCGGCGGCAGCGTGTACGCCGTCTCGTCCAGCTCGAACGCGAAACCCAGCGACAGCGGCGCCTGAGCGGTTGCTTCCTTCCAGCCCTTGTTGCCCGCGAACCAGCGGCCGCTGAAATCGCCGAGCGTCGTGAGGTCGAAGCGCGTGATCTTGCGCTTGTTGCGATCGTAGACGATGACGCCTTCGAGCCGGGCGTCGTAGCGATTTTCGATGTCCTTGATGAACTTGCGGTCCGGCCAGGTGTGCAGCTTGCCGGCCGCCGAGAGCAGCACGGTCCCGTGAAGGCGCATGCGAATGATGTCCGCTGTAACTTCCTCGACTGTCACGCTCAACTCGCCGCTCTGTACCGAGTCGGGCTTCCACGATTCCTCGACGACCCACAACGTTTGCGGCACCAGCCCGTAGAGCCAGATGCGCTTGGCGAGCTTCGACGCGACCTTGCGGGTATCGCCCTTGTGCGGATTGTCGGGAATCAGGGAGCGCCACTCTTCCTCTTTGACCCAGAGTGAACTGCGCTGGCCGTGCGGGGCGTGCGTGCGGAATCCCTCGAAGTCATCGCCTTCGGGCAGGCGATACTGATTCTTCGCATCGCGGCCCAGCGGGCGGTCGTAGATCGTCAGCACCAGGCCATTGGTCGGCGGCTCGGGCTGCGGCTTGATGTCGCCGACCACGCCTTTGGGCCGACGCTCGGCTTCCGATAACTTCGCGTACTTATCGAGGACTTCCTGCAAGCCCTGCGCGAGGCCGTCGCGACCCTTGACGGTGCCTTCCAGCAGCCGGCCGGACGACGTCATCAGCACGAGCTGGGTGCCGCGCAGCCAGCCGGTGCCTTCATCGGGCCGCGACTTGGCGACGTAGAATCGCTTCCATGCTTCCTGATAGGTTTCGTCTTTCGTGTTGATGTACCAGCCCGGCGCGAAGCAGACGAACTTTTCGTTGAGGAGCTTGATCGCCGCGTCGGAGTAGTTGGCCGAACCACCTGCCAGGTGGTGGGACGCGGCACTTCAGCAAACGCCGAGCGGCTCGTTGTACCCCGCCCCGCCGGTGTAGCAAATGACGATCGGCTTGTCCTCGGACGCGGCCTTCTTGCGCGCGGCGACGACGTCGGTCAGCCACTCGACCTTGAGATGCCGCCATTCATTCTCGTGCGGCCGAATCAGCGCGTGCAGCTTGGCGGAGGATTGCGGATCGAGATCGAGCTTGCTGGCCTTGCGCGTCGGCTGTGCTGACGCGGACAACGTGAACGTGGCGCTCAGCGCGACGGCAATCATCGGTTTGAACATGGTGTCCCTCGAAATCGGCGAAGAAGCGGGCGGCGGGAATAGAGCATCGGCAGGCAGGTATGAATCTACATCAAAGCAAACGAGCCGTCAACACACCGGGATAGATTTAGACCGATTGGTCCTCACCGTAGGGACAAGCGGGGCCGCTTGTCCCT
>JACQFG010000029.1:1619-8208 GCA_016200155.1 Planctomycetota bacterium
CCTCACCGTAGGGACAAGCGGCCTCGCTTGTCCCTGGAGCCCACGGTCGCCATCTCGCGAAAGGGGACAAGCGAGGCCGCTTGTCCCTACGGTGAGACAAGCGAGGCCGCTTGTCCCTACGGTGAGACAAGCGAGGCCGTTTGTCCCTACGGTGAGGGGCCAAGACCACTACCAGCGGAAGAAACGATACGGGTCGTCCCATTCGCCGGGCACGTCGAGATACAGCCCGCGCAGCCAGCGGTTCTCGCCGTCGGCCGCCGGAGCCGTGAAGCGATCGAGCACCGGCGTCGTGCTGGCGGCCCCGAGATTTGCCGCCAGGCGGGTGACGGCACACGAGGATCGACGGAAGGTGCGCTTGATGTTCATCGTTTTGGTCGGATCGAAATGCCACGGCACCATCTGGCAGAAGACGACGCTGCCGTCCTTGGCATGGGCGAGCACGCCGTTGCCGACGATGGTCGGGCCGAGATCGACGAGGTTGAGCCCGCGCGGATCGCGGTTGTGGACGTCGGCAGGGGCGACGCCGGCGAGCACCGACTTGACGCCGGGCGCATCGAAGTGGGCCGCGATGTGCTCCGCTTTTTTCATCGCCACATGGGCAGGCAGGAAAGCGTTGGCGTCGGCTTCATCGAGGCCCAGCGCGAGCACGCGACCGCCGGACTTGAGCCAGGCGGCGATGTCGGCGGCATCGTTCTTGAGTTGTTTGCCGCCGCCGGGGCCGACGATCAGCACGCTGTTGGACGCCAATCGGTCCTTTGCATAATCGTCAACCTTGAAACGAGCGGCTTGCAGGTGCTTCTTGCCTGCGATTTCGCCGGCGTAGATCACGTTGCCCTGGGGCCGTGGCTTCCATTTCGACGCATGACCCAGGAGGTTGCGCGTCAGCACGTCGGCGGCCGGGTCGTTCTCGGTTCGGCCCGTCACGTCCATCTGGCAGAACCAGACGGCGCCCTTGCCCTCGCGATATTCCAGCAGCGGACAGTACTGCAAGGCATAGCCGCCGTCGACGATCGACAGGAAATCGCCGCACGCCGGCTTCTCGATCAGCACCGACGCGACGTTGCCCCGATTCCCGCACCGCCACACGCGCGGCACCTCGATGCCACACCACTTGACCGTCGGCCCATAGCGCGGCCGCAGCGTGTAATCGAGCCGCGGCGACGACAGCGTCGCCTCGCCGCGCCAGTCGTGCAGGTGCTCGGCCTTCAGCCCCGCCAGCAGCGGATGATCCGGCACGCGCGCAAACACCTCGCGCAATCCGTACTCGGCGATACGGAAGCCGAATCGCTGCTCCAACGTCTTCGCACTTTGCTCGAAGACGACGACCTTCAGGCCATCGCGCACCCGGCTCACGTCCGGCCCCGGGCCGTCCGGCGTCAGCGCGTCCTTGCCGACGATCAGCAGATCGAAGTCTGTCAGATCGGCCTTTGCATCGATGGTCTTGAATGCGACCTTCAGGCCCTTGAGCAGCTTCGCGGTTTCGCCCTTCGGGTCGTAAAGTGCGATACTGTTCGGCCCTTCCCGCGAATCGTCGGGCGGCGGCAGAACGTGGAGCAGGAACGTATCGTTTTGCGTCCCCTCCTCGTCGAATCGAAAGGTCGCCGTCAGGGCATAGGTTCCCGGACGAAACGTCGGCGCGAGCGGGATGCGCACCAGGATGCGTTCCTGCTGGCCTGCGGGGATCGCGACCTTCTTGCGGCCGAGGAACGCCGGCTTGAGCGACCATTCGCAATCGCACGTCACCGGTTCGCGCGAGTTGTTGATGATGATGAGCTGCTTCTCGATGATTTCGCCGGGCCGATAATTGTGGTCCTTGGACGTGAAGGCGCCGGGCTTGCCGGCGATGTAGGCCAGTAGCGGCATGTTGTTGCGCATCAGCGCCTTGGCCGGCTCGGTCGCGATCCAGTCGCTCGCCTCGAAATCGGTGACGAACTGAAAATTCTGCCGATGTGTGTAGTCGGCACTGAAGCCGGGCTTTTGCAGAGTGTCCCAGTCGATCTTGAAGTCGCGTCGGCCTCGGTTGACGCCGTCTTTGAGCTTCCAGTAGATGTGATGCTCCCACGGCGAGTTCGCGGAGAGGCCGTGCGTGCGAAAGGCTCGCCAATTGTCGGTGATGTAGCGGGCGAAGATCTCGGCACGCTCGTCGAAGTCGCGTGCCCCGACATGGTGCGGATACTCCCAGCGATGCCAGAGGTTGCCGGCCGCGAACTGCTTCGCCTCGAAGCGGAGGTTCTGCTTCTCGCGCTCGCTGATCTTGTAGGCGCGATCGCCGACGAACTGGGCGTTCCACTCCGCCAGGCAAAACTCCCACGGCACCTTGGCGCTGCCGAAGCTGCGTTCGCCCTTGTACCAGCCGCGATACATCGTCCAGTCCCACGAGAACGGCACGCCATACTCGACCGGGAACATCGGCTTGACGCCCTTTTGCGACCAGTGCTCGAACCAATCGGAGACTTCCTGGATCGGCGCGAAGTTGATGTAAAAGTTGCTCGTGTGCATCGAGCCGAGGTTCCCGGAGGAATGGTGATAAACGATGCGCTCCGGGTCGAAACGCTTGACGATCGCCTCGGCCCGCAGCGCGAGCTTGGCGTTGTTCGTCGACCAGGCGTCCTTGCGCGGATCGCGCAGCCCATCGATCAGGTCGGGGTTCATGTCCTCGTCGTAGCCGGTCGCATTGTGGCTCATCGAATAGGCGACGACCGACGGATGGTTCTGGGCCACCCGCACATAGAACTCGGCATGATGCGCATAATCGCGGTCGGCGTCCTTCGACTTCCAGTCATAATGCCCGAAGTGCGGCTGCGAGAAGCCGACGAGCATGCCGACGTCGTCGGCCGCACGCAGGATTTCGTCGAAGCCGACATGCGAGCCGGGCTGGCAGCCATAGTTGTGGGTGTAGACGAAATTGATGCCGAAGCTCTTGAGCCGCTTCATCGTTTCGAGAGCGCCGTCATAGCTGGCCGAGCGGGCGCCGATCTGGGCATTGTCGAGCGGCACCGCGGAGAGGAAGATGCGCGAGCCGTTGAGATAGAAATCCTTGCCGTCGATCCAGAACTCGCGGAAGCCATGGCGAAAATCGTAATGCGCATCGAGCAACTTGCCACCCATTTCGGCAAGGGAGACCTGCACTGTGTACATATTCTGCGGCGTATGGGTGTCCCAGAGCTTCTCAGGCAGCCATGGGAAGATATTTCCCAAACCAACAAGGCCATCCTTGACGTCGATTGCGCGGAAATCCTTCGTATATTCGCGGAGAATCGAGCCGTCATGTTCGCGGATCTTGAAATGGAGTTGGTAACGCCCATCCACGGCGAGGCCTTCAATGGTGGTGGTGAACCTGACGTCCTTCCTACGAACTGAAGTGGTCACCTTGACATTCGTAATCCTTGGCCCCGAGGGAGTACTGGTGAGCCAGACATCGCCACACAAACCGCGGCGTTCGACGGTCCCCTTTACCTCCCGTGCCGCATTGGTGTCGTTGTAGGACAGCAACACCCCCTTGAGCGGCATGGCGACGACGAGCAGGCTGAGCATGTGCTTGCTGCCGGGCTTGCACACTTTGGTCAGATCGACTTCGCCGGCGGGAAAGCGGATCTCGCCGGCCTTCTTGCCATCGACGAAGACGATCGCGTAGGAGTTGACGTACTCGGCATTCAATGCGATGCGCCGCTCGGTCCAGTCGGCGGGAACGGTGAACTCGCGTTGATACCACGCCGCGCTGAGGTTGCGAACATCCGCGTTCTTCCAGCTTGGATGAACGTGCAGTGTCTGGCAATCCTCTTGAATGTAGCTCGAAGCGCCCGGCCAGAAGCCGGGGACCTTGAAGTAGCCCCACTTGTCCGCCGGCACATCGGCCGACTTCTCGCTCGCCGGCTGCCAGCGCCACAGGCCATTCAGGCAGACGCGTTCGCGCGAAGACGTCTTTTCGCGATGGGCTTTGTCGAGGTCCCAGACAGCCTTGACGCCGGCCGGAAGCTCGCCTGCCTGCGCGACAGCGGCCATTGCCAAGATGACCACAAACGATGCGGTGCAGACGATGAGAATGCCGGGCCGTTTCATGGCGACCTCGTTTCGTGAAGGGGAATCAGAACCACGGGGGACACGGGGGACACGGGGGAATGCAGGAGAAGGTAATTGGAAGATGCGACCGTTTCAGTTTGACTGGCCTGGAATTCCCCGTGCTCCCCGTGTCCCCCGTGGTTCACTGAGGAGCGAAGATTTCCCGCAGTTTCCGTTCGCGGTACGCCATCAGTTTTTCGAGGTCCTTGCGGATGCCGTCGGCGGTGATGAGGTAGCCGAGCATGCCGCCGGGCGGATCGTAATCGATCATCTCGACGATCTTCGTGCCGGCGTCGGTCGCGTGAAAGTGATTGGCGTGGACCCAGCGTTTGAGCGGGCCCTGCTTCTGCTCGACGATGATCAGCTTCTCATGCTCGAACGTCAGGACCTCGTGGGTCATCTGCTGCGAGATGCCCCAGCGCCGGCCTTTCCAGACGAGCCGCGCGCCGAGCATCAGCACGTCCGGCGCCGTCAGCAGCTCCAGGTTCAAGTCGGGCGGCGCGAGCTGGACGAGGTTCTTCGGTTTCGTCAAGAACGCGAATACGTCCGACAGGGGGCGAGCGATTTCCAGCGTGACGCTATAATGATGAGGCATCGACGGCCCTCGTGGTAATGATCTTGTCATGGTAATCGCCCCGCCCCGGAAAATCGACCCCGATTCCATGCTTCCTTTCCCTTTCGAAAACGCCCTGGTGCTGACCGGTCCGACCGGTTCGGGCAAGACGCAGCTCGGCATCGAGCTGGCCCGGCGCATGGACGCCGAAATCATCTCGATGGATTCGATGGCCGTCTATCGCCGCATGAACGTCGGCACCGCCAAGCCGACGCTGGAACAGCGGGCGATCGTGCCGCATCACCTCGTCGACGTGCTGGAACCCTGGGAATCCGCCAACGTCGCCTGGTGGCTCGATCACGCGAAGGTCTGCGCAACGGAGATCGAATCGCGCGGCAAGCAAGTGCTGTTCGTCGGCGGCACGCCGCTTTATCTGAAGGCATTGATCTGCGGCCTGTTCGAAGGCCCCCCCGCCGACGCCACGATCCGCACCCGCCTCACGGAAGAAGCTTCAACCGCCGGCTCCGACTCGCTGCACGGGCGACTCGCAGCGATTGACCCGATCAGTGCCACGCGGATTCATCCCAACGATGTCCGCCGCATCATCCGCGCACTGGAGGTCCACGAGCTGACGGGCAAGCCGATCGGCGAATGGCAAACCCAGTGGGCAGTCGGCAGTCAGCAGTCGGCAGTGGGCAGTCGCCAATCAATACTGCCAACTGCCGACTGCCCACTGCCAACTGGACCTGCAGACTGCCCACTGCCAACTGTCCTCTGGCTCGAATTGCCGCGCGAACTGCTTTATGAGCGCATCAACCGCCGGGTCGTCGAAATGTTCGCGGGCGGACTATTGGACGAGGGACGTCAGCTGCGATCGGGGGAGCGTCCATTAGGCCTTGAAGCGAGCAAGGCCCTGGGGTATAAGGAAATCTTCGAAGTACTCGACGGGACGATCACGCAGGAGGAAGCGATTGTGCGGGTGCAAACGCGCAGCCGCAACTTTGCGAAGCGGCAACTTGCTTGGTTTCGACATCTCCCGGAATGTCGCCCCATTACGATGGAATTGACTTGGACCCTTTGGCAGTCCAGAATAAGATAGATACTCCACTCTATCCGTATCGTGGTTTTTATTCGCAGAACGCAACGCCGTTCGCGGCAGGCAGGAGTCCACCACCCATGGCGAAAGCCTCGGTGACCTTTCAGGTGCTGGAAGGAATCGATCGCGGCCGCATCTACCGCGAAGTTCCGATCCCGGTGACCATCGGCCGGGAGGAAGGGAACACCCTGCGCCTCAACGACGAGCGCGTCAGCCGGTTCCACGCCAAAGTTCAGCTCGACGGCGACGACTTCATCCTGACCGACCTGGAAAGCACCAACGGCACGCGCGTCAACGGCACCGCGGTGCAGATCCGCCGCCTGCGCATCGGCGATCGCGTCGGCGTCGGGCGGTCGCTGCTCCTGTTCGGCTCCAACGAGGAGATCGCCGCCCGCATGGCGAGCCTCGCCGACGTCAGCGCTTCGCCGGCGCCGCTGGGCCCCCTCGGCGGCTACTCCGACGATCCCGATCCCGGCCGCCAGACCGTTGCCGGCCAGATCGACATGAACCTCGATTTCGACATCAAGTCCACCGAGCCGGCGCGCCTGACCGACGACGCCCTGTTCATCGGCAACAAGGCCCTGCCGCCGTTGCCCCTCAAGATGACGCCCTCGCAAGCCGCACGCCTGGCCGAGATCCTCGACTACCTCCACCAGGGCCTGATCCAGGCGACCGACAACATCCAGGCCCGCGACGACGGCTCGCAGGTCACACTCGACTACGCCGACTGGCAGCGCCTCCTCGCCGTGCAGATGCTGCTGGCCCGCTACCTCCGCATGGTCGCCGACCCGCCGGACACGCCGTCCTGATCTCACTTCTTCGCTTACGCTTCAGGCTCTGACGTGTTCAACTTTGCTTCAATTTGTATGATGACAATAACG
>JACQFG010000255.1 GCA_016200155.1 Planctomycetota bacterium
ATGCGGCAAGTCTACGATCTCTACAAGGGCGACCTCAAACCGGAAGACGTACTGAAGGCGGCGACGGCACACAACGAACTCTTTTACGCGCACCTCTATGTCGGCATCTATTACGACCTGGTCAATGACAAGCAGAAAGCGTTCGAGCACGTCAACAAGGCCGCCCAGGATTACCGCATCGGCCATTACATGTGGGACGTCGCTCGCGTCCACCGCGACATCCTTGCGAAGGAACTCAAGAAGGACAAGTAGACCGCTTGCGGCTTAGCGTTCGCACGGCGCCGCGCGAACGCTAAGCCGCAAGCGGCAGCATCGGCCGGTCGATCGCGGACATGGCTTCGCAGCAGTCGGGATTGCCGTCACTGTAATAGTTTGTGCAGATAGAGATGCACGGGTCCCAGGCTGCCGCCGTAGTTGCCGGCGGTGATGCCGAGCACGCCGGGGACGCACGAGGCGCGAACGCCGACGCGCGTTGCCTCCTCGACCGTGCTCTGGTCGATCCCGTCGATGACGATTTCGTAGACGGCATTGACGCCGTCGGGCAGCGCGGACTTGACGAAGCCTCGCAAGGTCGGGCAGTAGGCGTCGTTGGTGCTGGCGCGGAGTTTCTTGTACTTGCTGCCGACCTTGCTGCCGGAGCGGACGATGCCGCCGGGGAACGGCAGGACAACGCCGGGCAACCTTCGAATCGCCGTGACCGCCGCCTCTGCGGCAGCCAGGCCCGCGGTCTGCGTCGAAGCAAGGATCAAGAAGTTGCCGCCGCCGACCCCCTTGACGGTGCCGAACATGTCCTCGCAGGTGAATTCGCCGTCCATGACGGGCAAGCGCCAGAAGCGTCGATCGACAAGCTTTTTGCTGAATTGATGACCGTCGCCGAAGAAGCGCAGGTTGCCGCCGATGCGAATCGTTTTTCCTTTGACGATCGGCAACCCGTTGTAACAGGCGGTGGTCGGGCAGGTGAGAATGCACTGCCCAACGCGATTGACGACGGCCTTTTGCAAGGCGTCGCGGCTGAACCCGAACATCAGTACGCTGACCCCGGGCCGACCGTCGATGGTCTCCTCTTCGTTTAGCGCCCGCTCAATCCCCGCTTCGACGTCGCAGCCAATCACCGAAGACGCATAGCCGGTGACGACTGTCCCCGCGGTGTGCGCCCACGCCGCCGTTGCCGCGGTGACGATGAGCCGCCCCGCCGTCATCGGAAACGCCTCGGCAAAGGTGTCGGCGATCGGAATGTCGTTGATGGTCAGCAAGTGCATGCCACTCCGGGGCGGGATGGATCGTGTATTATTATGGCGGTGAATGGCGAATGGTAGGTCAGGCGGCAAGCTTGCTCGGCTCGGCAATGTTCATCAATCGCTGCAGCTCATCGAGGGTCCGCCCCGTCGCTCCTTGCTGCGACAGCACGAACGCCCGCGCCGCCTGGCCGAGTTGTTGCCGGCGCGACGCATCGTCGAGCAGCTTCCCGATCGCGGTCTCGAGTGCGGCGACATCCGTCGTCTCGATGGCGGCGTCGCGGGCCAACAAGTCGGCGACCGTCTGCTTGAAGTTCCATGTGTGCGGTCCGAATAGCACGGCAGCGCCATAGGCGGATGGCTCGATCATGTTCTGCCCGCCGCGTTTGCCGTCGAGGCTGCCGCCGACGAAGGCGATGTCGGCCAGGCCCCAGACGGCGCTGAGTTCGCCGATCGTGTCGATCAGAATGATCGCGTCCTCTCGTGGTGCAGGCGGCGCGCCTGCCCCGTGGTCGTGCAGGCGAGCCGCCCGCACCACGAACGCGCTGCGCCTGATGAACGGGAACCCGCTTCGATCCAGTAGATTCGACACGTCATCGAACCGCTCCGGATGCCGCGGCACCAGAATCAGACGCAGGTTCGGATGGTTGGACTTCGCACGGCGATAGATGTCGAGCGCGGCGGATTCCTCGGGGTCCTGCGTGCTGCCGGCGACCCAGACGAGCGTGTCCGAGGGAATGCCGAGCAACGTCCGCATGGCTTGCGTCTTGGCGTTGCCGCGATCGACGTTGACGCCGTCGTACTTGATATTGCCCGTGGTGACGACATTGACTGCGCCAAGATCGAGATAGTGTTGGCGATATTCGTCGCTCTGGGCGCCGATCCAGTCGAGCCGGCCGAACACGCTCTTGAGCAGCCAGCGGAAGAAGCGAAACCGCCGGGCGCTGCGCGGGCTCATGCGGGCGTTGATCAGGGCCAGTTTGACGCCGCGTTTCTTGGCTGCCCACACGAAGTTCGGCCAGACTTCTCCCTCGGAGAGCACGACGAGAGTGGGCCGGATCGCGTCGAGAGCTGCGGTGACCGCCCAGGTGAAATCGAACGGCCAGTAGATGACGGTGAGATCAGCGAAGTGCTTGCACGCTTCATCGTGGCCGGTGTTCGTCGTCGTGGAGATGACGCAATGCCAATCAGGGAAGCGCTGGCGAAATCGCGCGACGACTTGCCGCAGCAGATGAATCTCGCCGACGCTGACGCCATGGAACCAGGCGACGGGCCGGTCATCTCTCGCTTGCGCTTCGGGCTCCGTGCGGCCGAACCACTTTGCGCCGAGGCCGCGCATCGGCTTTCGGCGGAACCACAGCCACGGCAAAAGTACCAGCCATGCACCGAGATAGATCAAATTGAGCAAATACGGCAACACGCGGGAGTCCTTTCCCCTACTGTTTACGTTTAGCGCTCGCATGGCGCCATGCG
>JACQFG010000256.1 GCA_016200155.1 Planctomycetota bacterium
ACGTCGAGTTCGAAGAGGGGCATCTGCCCGAAATCTATAACGCCCTCAAGATCGATGAGGAGTTCAAGGGCGTCAAGCTGAAAGTGACCGGCGAAGTGCAGCAGCACCTCGGCGGTAATCGCGTCCGCGCCGTCGCGCTCGGGTCCACCGAAGGACTCTATCGCGGCATGAAGGTGCTCGACAGCGGGTCGCCGGTGCGCGTTCCCGTCGGGCCGGAGACGCTGGGGCGCGTCTTCAACCTGCTGGGCGATCCGATCGATGGCCGCGGGCCGGTCAACGCCAAGGACACGCGGCCCATCCATCGCGAGCCTCCCGCCTTCTCCGAGCTGTCCTCGAAGACCGAGCTGTTCGAGACCGGCATCAAGGTCATCGACTTGCTCACCCCGCTGGTGCGCGGCGGCAAGGCGGGCCTCTTCGGCGGGGCCGGCCTGGGCAAGACCGTCATCCTCCAGGAACTCATCGCCCGCATCGCCAGCTCGCACGGCGGGTTCTCCGTCTTTGCCGGCGTCGGCGAACGCACTCGCGAAGGCAACGATCTCTGGCTCGAAATGCAGGAAACCGAGATCGGCAAGACCGGCCGCAGCGTCATCACCCAGACCGCCATGGTCTTCGGCCAAATGAACGAGCCCCCCGGCGCCCGTCTGCGCGTCGCCCTCTCCGCCCTGACCATGTGCGAATGGTTCCGCGACGAGACCGGCAAGGACACGCTCCTCTTCGTCGATAACATCTTCCGCTTCTCACAAGCGGGCTCGGAAGTATCCGCCCTCCTGGGCCGCATGCCCAGCGCCGTCGGTTATCAGCCGACGCTGGGCACCGAGATGGGCGAGTTGCAGGAACGCATCACCTCGACGACCCGCGGCGCCATCACCAGCGTGCAAGCGGTCTACGTCCCCGCCGACGATCCGACCGACCCGGCCCCCGCCAACGCCTTCCAGCACCTCGACGCCTTCATCTACCTCGAACGCAAGATCTCCGAGAAGGGCATCTATCCCGCCGTCGATCCGCTGGCGTCGTCGAGCCGAATCCTCGACCCGCAGATCGTCGGCGATCGGCACTACAACATCGCCCGCCGCGTGCAGGTGATCTTGCAGCGTTATCGCGAGCTGCAAGACATCATCGCGATCCTCGGCGTCGAGGAGCTGAGCGAAGAAGACAAGAACGTCGTCAACCGGGCGCGCCGCATCGAGAAGTTCCTGTCGCAGCCGTTCATCGTTGCTGAGGCGTTCACCGGCAAGCAGGGCAAGGTGACGTCGATCGCCGACACGATCCGCAGCTTCGAGGAGCTGTGCGACGGCAAGCACGACGCGCTGCCGGAAAACGCGTTCATGTACGTCGGCGGCATCGACGAGGCGGTGGAGCAGGCGAAGAAGCTGCAAGCGTAATGGGGTACCTCCACGAAGAGCACCAAGAACACCAAGAGGGGCGGAACACTAATTCTCACTAATCCACGCTAATGGGTAAGGGCTGAAGCCCATTGTCGAGCGTTTGTATGAGATTAGCGCGGATTAGCGTAGATTAGTGTTCTCATTATTATGGCTGACAAGACGTTGAAATGCGTGGTCGTCACCCCCGAGAAGGCCGTCCTCGACGAGCCGGCCGATTTCGTCGCGGTGCCGATGTACGACGGCGAACTCGGCGTCGCGCCGGACCGTCTGCCGCTCATCGGCCGGCTCGGGTTCGGCGAATTGCGCATCGTGCATGGCAATCAGACCAAGCATTATTACGTCGACGGCGGGTTCGTGCAGGTCCGTAATAACGTCGTCAGCGTGCTCACCTCGAAGGCGCTGGACGTCAAGGACATCAAGGTTGCGGATGCCCAGGCGGTGCTCGCGTCGACCAAGGTCGAGCCGACGCCCGAAGCTCAGGAAGCCCACGACAAGGCCCAGCAGCGAGCCCGCGTCCAGCTTCGGCTGGCGCAATCGCAACGCGGATAAGCGTGAGGAGAATCCCATGGCAACGGATCCTTCAGGCAACCAAAAGAAATCCAAGGGACTGATGATCGGCCTGATCGTCGGCGGCGTCCTGCTCGTCTCCTGCTGCTGCACCGGCGCGGGCGGCGTCGGCCTGTGGTTCTTCGCATTTCGCAAAACCAACGAAATCCTCATCGTCGGCGTCTGGCGCGAGCAACAAGTCACCTTCGATTTCCGCAAAGACGGCAAGCTGAAACGCAACAACTTCGACCTCGTCTACAAGTTCGTCAACGCCAACACCATCGAGATCGGGCCCGACAAGCAAGGCAACAATGAACTCAACGGCAAACCCTATCCCATCATCCGCTATCGCGCCGAGATCACGGCGGACACCCTGACGCTGACGGAGGTCTCCGCCCCGCCGCCGGGCGAGGAGCCGGAAAGGCCGTACATCTTGAAGCGCCAGTGAGCGGCGCTGATTTCCCCGGATTTTTCTGTCACCCGCGGGCCTGTTCTCTTACAATCCCTTTTCCAGCATCCTGTTTAACCCTCGTTGACAAAGAGAAAACACATGGCCTCCGTCACCTGCACCAACTGCGGCGCCACGCTCAAGACCGCTAACCCCATTGCCGCGGGCAAGAAAGTGAAATGCCCGAAGTGCAAGGAAACCTTTGTCGTCGAGGACGAAGAGGAGAAGGAAGAGGAACAGCCCGAAGAGAAGGACACCGGAGACGACGAGGGCGGCGACGAGGAAGAAGCGCCCAAGCCGAAGAAAGGCGCCAAGCCCGCCAAGGACGAGGACGACGAGGAATCCGAGGAGGACGGCGACGACGACGAGGATGATACGCCCAAGAAGGGCAAAAAGAAGGACGAGCCGAAGAAGAAGGGCAGCGGCATGACGATCCTGCTCGTGGTCTTGGGCGTCGTGCTTCTCCTGTGCTGCGGCGGCTGCGCCGGCACTTACTTCGCCTTCAAGAAAGCCATCGACGAGTTGACCGGGTTCGCCAAGAAGGTGGACGAAGGACTCAAGAAGGCAGCGGATGACAACAAGCAGAAAGGCGACGACGGCACCCCCGCCTTCAAGGTCACGGCCGAGGCGATGACCAAGGAGTTCCTCGACGACGAGAAGAAGGCGACCGAGAAATACAAGGACAAGATCGTCGAGGTCACGGGCGATATCTGGCTTGCGCCGGGGGACAAGGGCGACAAGAAGGTCATAACCCTTAAAGGCGCGAAAAAAGATGCCAAGGACATTCTCGGCGTCAACCTCGTCTGCAACCTCAAAGACGGCGAAGGGGACAAGGTGAAACAGGAAAACGGCAAGAAGGTCAAGATCGTCGGCAAGGTGACGCAGATCTTCATGCCCGTCATCGCGCTCCAGGATTGCACCGTCGCCGACGCCAAGGGCGCCCGTCTTGACAACCGGAACGATCAGCTCCACCTGGCGGCGGTTCCGACACGGCGCCTGGCGGAACTTGCCGACGACGAGGCTCCGGCGCGCGCCTGGAAGTCGGTCGGAACCGGGCCGGGACAGAGCGCGGTGACGCGCACGCCGTGAGGTCGCAGCTCGTGGTGCAGGGCCTCGGTGAGCGAGAGCACGTAGGCCTTGCTGGCGTAGTAGACCGCCTGGTAGGGGCCGGGCGCGTAGCTGCCCAACGAGGCCACATTGAGGACCCCGCCTCGGCCGCGCACGCGCATGCCCGG
>JACQFG010000249.1 GCA_016200155.1 Planctomycetota bacterium
AAGCGCCATGCAACTCATTTCTTCGCCAGGCATGACGCCGTATAATACCGTCATGTCCACAGGCTCCGCGACCAGCGTGCTGCCTGGCCGGCTTGGCGAACTCCCTCGTTGGCTCGAAGGGACCGGGGGATTTTCTGCGCTGTTGCAATCGCTTCAGGCGGGACAGGCAGCCACGGTCGACGGCGCCTGGAACTCATCGGCCGCCCTCGTCGCCGCGACGCTCGGCTTGCGAACGCCAAGCACGCTGCTGATCGTGCTGGCCCATCCGCGCGATCTCGATTCCTGGGACGAGGACCTCCTCAGCTTCGCCGGCATCCGCGCCGTCACCTTTCCTGCCTGGGATTCATTGCCCGATGCCGACACCGTGCTCGACGAGATCGGCGGCCGACGTCTGCGCGTCCTGCGTCAGCTCGAAAACGATGCGCCGCCGCGCATCATCCTGACGACGATTCAAGCCCTCCTTCAGCCGGTGCCCAACCGCGAGCAGCTCTCCCGGCATCGCAAACGCCTGCGCGTCAAGCAGGACATCGCCATCGAGAGCATTGTCGCCTGGCTCGTCGAGCAGGGCTTCCAGCGCATGGAGGCGATCGAGATCCCCGGCGAGTTCAGCCAGCGCGGCGGCATCCTCGACGTCTTCTCCCCCGATGCGGAAGCCCCCTATCGCGTCGAGTTCGTCGGCAACGAGATCGAATCGATCCGCCAGTTCTCGCCCCAGACGCAGCGCAGCCTGGGCGACGTGCAGGCCGTCGAGATCACCGCGCAGGGCCGCAATGTGCCGGGCAACGAATTGCTGCGCGGCAACCTGTGCGACTACCTGCTAACGAAGGCGTGGACGATGCTCGTCGAGCTGGGCGATCTCGAAGAGCAGGGCAAGGCGTACCTGGAGCGCACCGCCGACATCACGGGGCTGTTCTCGGTGCCCGGCGTGTTCAAGCAACTCGTGCAGTTCCCGAGTATCCGTCTCGCCGCGATGCCGACGGCGAGTGCCGAGACGACGTATCACCTGCGCGTCGAATCGGTCGAGCGTTTCAGCGGCGACGTCACGAAGGTCCGCGACGAACTCGACGCCGCGGCGGCCAGCGATTTCGTGCTGATCGCGTGTCACAACGACGCCGAGAAGAAACGCCTCGGCGACGTGCTCGGCCAGGGCAAGCTCGCGCAGGCCGATCGGCTGCGCCTGGTGACGGGGCACGTCCACGCGGGATTTCGATTGATCATGGACGAACGAGAAGGGGAGAAGGGGAGAAGGGGAGAAAGGGAGACGGAGACGAATGGAGAGCAAGTCTCCCCTTCTCCCCTTCTCCCCTTCTCCCCTTCTGGCCTCGTCGTCCTCGGCGATCACGAACTCTTCCATCGCGATCAAGCCGCGGCTGCCCTGCCCCGCCGTCGGCTCGAATCGCGGGCCATCGACAGCTTCCTCGAACTGCAGGAAGACGACCTCGTCGTCCATCTCAGCCATGGCATCGCTCGCTTTCGCGGCATGCACGTCCTCGAGAAAAACGGGCAGACCGAGGAGCATCTCATCCTCGAATTCGCCGGCGGCACGCGCGTCTATGTTCCCGCGTCGAAGATCGACCTCGTGCAGAAATACGTCGGCGGGGCCAAGACCGATCCGGAACTATCCAAGCTCGGCGGCACGAGCTGGCAGAACAAGAAGGACCGCGTGCAGGCCGCCGTGCTCGATCTCGCCAGCGAAATGCTCGAGCTGCAAGCGATGCGCGAATCGAAGCCCGGCGTCTCCTTCCCGCCCGACAGCGATTGGCAGCGCGAGTTCGATGCCGCGTTTCCGTACGAGGAGACGCCCGATCAGCTCACGACCATCGCCGAGATCAAACGCGACATGGAGAAAGCCCGCCCCATGGACCGCCTCATCTGCGGCGACGTCGGTTACGGCAAAACCGAGCTGGCCATGCGGGCCGCGTTCAAGGCGATCGACAACGGCAAGCAGGTCGCGATCCTGGTTCCGACCACCGTGCTCGCCGAGCAACACTTCCGCACCTTCTCGCAGCGCATGGCGGAGTACCCGTTCAGCGTTGAAGTCATCAGCCGCTTTCGCACCGGCGCCGAGCAGCGCCGCATCGTCCAGGGCCTCGCCGACGGGACCATCGACGTCATCATCGGCACCCATCGCATCGTCAGCAAGGACGTCCAGTTCAAGGAACTCGGTCTCGTCATCATCGACGAGGAGCAGCGCTTCGGCGTCGAGCACAAGGAGAAGCTCAAGAAGCTCAGGCAAACCGTCGACGTGCTCACGTTGACCGCGACGCCGATCCCGCGCACGCTGCACCTGTCGCTCTTGGGCATTCGCGACATCAGCAACCTCGAGACCGCGCCGGCAGGTCGATTGGCGATCGAGACGCGCATCGTGCGCTTCGATCGCCAGCTCATCCGTCACGCCATCATGCGCGAACTTAACCGTGAGGGACAGATCTACTTCGTGCACAACCGCGTCCACAACATTCACGAGGTTGCCGGGAAGCTGCAGGAGATCGTGCCGGAAGCGCGGATCGTCGTCGGCCACGGCCAGATGGGCGAGCACGAGCTGGAAGACGCGATGGTCAAGTTCGTGCAGAAGCAAGCCGACATCCTCGTGGCGACGACGATCATCGAGAGCGGGCTTGATATCCCGAACGCCAACACGATGTTCATCAATCAGGCCGACATCTACGGCTTGGCCGATCTGCATCAGTTGCGCGGCCGGGTCGGCCGCTACAAGCATCGCGCGTATGCCTATCTGCTGCTCGATGCGGAGCGCGACATCACGCCGAACGCGTCGCGGCGGCTCAAGGCGATCGAGGAGTTCACCGAACTCGGCGCGGGTTTCAAGATCGCCATGCGCGACCTGGAGATTCGCGGGGCGGGCAACATCCTCGGCACGCAGCAGAGCGGGCACATCGCTGCGGTCGGCTACGAGCTGTACTGCCATCTGCTCGAGAACGCGGTGCGCAGTCTGAAGAATATGCCGGTCAAGACGCACCTGGAGGTGACGATCGACCTGCCATGGGTCGCCATGTTGCCGAGGGACTATGTGCCTGGGCAGAAGCTGAAGATCGAGGTGTACCGCCGTCTATCGCGCATCCGGAAGCTGGAGGGGCTGATCGATTTTCGCAAGGAGCTGCGCGACCGCTACGGCCCGATTCCGACGCCGGTCGAGTGGCTGTTGCGTCTGGCGGAGCTGCGCGTTCTGGCAAGTCATTGGCAGATTGCGGAAATCCATCTCGAGGGGAAATGGACTATTTCAGAGCCTGAAGCGTTAGCGAAGGATTCCTTCGCTAACGCTTCAGGCTCTGAATCGCAACCGATCACGGCGATCGGGCCGGTTGATCTGGTGCTGGCGTATCGTCATCCGCGCAAGCTGGAACGGCTGGCGAAGCGCGAGGGCGATCGTTTGCGAATCGTCGATGCCCAGAGCGCCTACTTTCGCCTGCGTCCCGAGGAGCATGAACCGCAGGCTCTTTACGAGCGTGTCAAACATCTCTTGCGTTTGCCCGACCGTCCGTTATAAGCCGCGACAAACTAAACCGCTTGCGGCTTGGCGTTCGCAGTGAAGATTGCGAACG
>JACQFG010000250.1 GCA_016200155.1 Planctomycetota bacterium
AAAACGTCCTGACCGCGCCCGTCACGTTGGCCGGGCAATCGATCGGCAACGGCTACAGCATGGGCGGTCAATCCCCCGATACCTTTGTGCGCGTCGATGTGACCTATCTTCGCCAGGATTTCTCGCTGCCTCAAGGCAAGACCCGCTTCGACTACTTCGTCCGCACGCGGTCCCTGAGTACCCAGGAAGCCGCCGATTTCGAGGCCCAGATCGCCAAGCGGGGACCACCGCCGAGCCATCTCGCCGCCCAACGTGCCCTGCGCGAAATTACCGGTCAGACCCCGGCGAATGCGACTCCTGAGGCATGGCGTCATTTGTTGAAGTCGATCAGTGCCGAAGGAACTTGTGACCATCAGGATTCCAATTTCGGGTTTCGATTTTGCGAGACGGGTAACTCTTTACCCGAATGAAGTGCCGCAAGCTAAAAACGATAAGGAAGGCCGGAAGACAGGAAATTTATTATTGCCCCCCTTTCCTGTCTTCCTGCCTTCCTTATGGTGTTATGCGGCGTCAAAGTGTCCCGGACGTCGACCATGGCCTCCCGGGCCATATGCGTCCCGATGCCACCCGCCCAGTCTGAAAAACTCCGATCGCATTTTTTTAAGCCGTCGGAATTTCCTGAACTGCTTGAATTACAAATACTTACGCTAATTCCGGTTATCCGAATGCCGCCGGTTAGCGCGAACACTCCGGCGAGGAAAAGCGTCCCAGTCTTCAATTCCCACGTTATTTGGGCCTGAGGGAAAAGCAGGCTCGGTTAACGGACGTATAATAGAGTAGTGATCCCTCTACCCCCAGGGACGCATGCTCCTTGCGAAGTGCTTTTGCCCCTCGCCCCTCCCTCGCCAGCGCTGGTGACCCGACAAACTACGGAACAGGCTCTCCCGCGAACGGCCGCTCGATGCTCATGGGGACGATACGATGAAACCTTCGCTGCTCGACGAGATGGCGAAACAGCGGGTCGGCGCGACCCGTACCGAAAGATCCGCGGAGAGACCCAAAGAAACAACCATGAAGAAGCGCAACACGCTGCACCCTGATGACCTTTACGACGTCGACTTTCCTGCCGAGGCGGCCCACGGGGACGAACCGGCCAGCCACGTCGGCGGCGCCGATGACGCCCTTGGTCTGTACCTCAAGCAGATGGGCGCCATCCCGCTCCTCAACCGCGAGAAGGAACTCTCGCTGGCGATCCGGCTCGAGAGGGCCCGGCAGCGCTATCGCCGCGCCGTCCTCTTCTCCTGGTGGTCGCTGCAGCGCCTCGTCAACATGTTCGAGCGCATCCACACCGGGCAGATGCCGATCGACCCGCAAATCGACGTGGTGCACAGCCTCAACCTTGACCGGGAACGCATCCTCGCCCGCTTGCCGCACAACCTGCGCACGCTGAAGCAGTTGGTGCGCAAGGCGGACAAGGAGTTTCGCCTGGAGCAGCGTTCGCGCTCCGAGCAGGGCCGAAGTAAGCTGCAACGGCAGCGCTTTCGCAATTTGCGCAAGTCGATCCGCCTGATCGAGGAGCTGTCGCCGCGCACCGAGTTGCTCGACGCATTGACGGAAGAATACGATCGCAGTTTCCAGCACGTGCGCACTCTTGAAGCCCAGTCGAACCTGCACGGCCGATCCCTGGAAGTTCGGGAGCAGCGCCGCCGCGCGGTCAAGGAATTGCGCGACAAGGCGCTCGACGTGTTGGCAACCGCGGACGACATGCACCGCTTGCTCAAGGTCATTCGCCGCCGCCAGGCAAAATTCCAGCATCTGCGCAGCGAACTGGCCGAGGGCAACCTGCGCCTCGTCGTCTCGATCGCCAAGAAGTATCGCGGCCGAGGTCTGTCGTTCGCCGACCTGATCCAGGAAGGCAACCGCGGCCTGATGCGGGCGGTCGACAAGTTCGAGCATCGCATGGGCTTCAAGTTCGGCACCTACGCCACCTGGTGGATCCGCCAGGGCATCCAGCGGGCCCTCGCCGACAACGCCCGCACCGTCCGCGTGCCGTGCCATCAGGTCAGCATGCTGTCGGCCATCGAGCGCGTGCGCGGCGAGCTGTTCGTGCAGAATGGCCGCGAGCCGACCATCGAAGAGATCGCGAGCATCCTTGGCACGTCGCCGGAGGAAGCGAAATCGCTGCGGGCGGTCGCGCGTCAGCCGTTGAGCTTGCACGAGCCGATGGGCGATGATGCCGAGCGTGCACTGAGCGAGTTCCTGGACGATCGCGCCGTCATCAGCCCGGGGGACAACGTCGATGCGACGCTGCTGAAGGAACGCATCGTCGAGGTGCTGCGGTCGCTGACGCCGCGCGAACGGGAAGTGATCGAGTTGCGTTTCGGCCTGAAGGACGGCCATCCGCACACGCTCGACGAGGTGGCCCAGACCTACGGCATCACCCGCGAACGCATCCGCCAGATCGAGGCCCGCAGCATCTCCAAGCTCCGCCAGCCGATCCGCAGCTCGCGGCTGCTGGGGTTCACGGAGAAGGATAAGTAAACGATCAGAGCCTGAAGCGTTAGCGAAGGATGACTGCTTTCCTTCGCTAACGCTTCAGGCTCTGATCGTTTGATCATTTCTTCACGGCGTCTTCGCCGCTCCGATCGTGTTGTTGTCCGTCTGAATCCGCACACGATACGTTCCCGTCGACGCATTGTTCCACGGGCTCGGCACGATCAGCAGGTAGAGCCGGCCTTCCTCGTTGGTGTTGCCGTCGTAGCGGTCGCCGAGATAGAACGCCTTGCCGTTCTCGCCGATCTTGCCGATCAGGGCGCCGGCCATGAACTGGCCGCCCTTGCCCGCGGTGTTGTAGCCCTTCGGCACCGCCATGTACTGACCGGCGCCTTGCGGCCACAGATCGACCTGCCCGTCTGCCGTGATCAGCATTCGCTGGGACGCATCGACGATGATTCCGCTGTCACACCATTGATCCAGCGAGCTGCCATGCTTGGCGGCGTCGACCACCAGCTCGACCTTGCCTCCCTGTTGGCGAACGTGCATCGTGCGCAATTCGCTCAGCTTCAGCGACACCTCGCCGAAATGCGGCGAGTGGGCCTTGATCGTTTGCGAGGTGAGCTTGCCCGTGATCGTGAACTCCGTCGTGTGGATCACGTCCTCCTCGCGCAGTTTGAGCAGCTCCGGCGACACGCGTTCGGAGATCTGCTTGATCAAGCTGGCGGCCCGATACGACACTTCCTGATCGCTGCTGCGCGATGCCTTTTGCAATGATGGGAAGGCGAAATGGCCGACCTGGACCAGGTCCTTGCTGGCGACGTCGCGTTCCTTGTAGACGCCGCTGCCCAGGCGCTTGATCGACTGGGCGATCTGCTGGTTCATTTCCGGAGTCACGTGCAAGCCGAACTCCACCCGGCGGACATCGCTCAGGGGAATTTGCAGCTTGCCGTATTTGGTCTGCACCTCGAGGTTCTCTTGCAGCAGCGTCATGCGGACGACGCTGCCGTCGCCGAAGCGAACCTCGGCAATGTTCGGTCGAGAGGGTAGGGTTGATTCCTGGGCCAGACTGCGAGTAGAGACGGCCACCGACAGAGACAGAGCCAAGATATAGGGTATCCTACCCATATTGGCCTCCTTCGGGTGGAGTGTGGGATGCGATTTTCTCGGCTAGCGAATCCATCCTGGGCTAGGCCGGGCAGCCGCGCACGGCATCCCGGGCAATCGCATCATTGCCTAATCTAGTATTGAACACGAATGGCGGGAAAAAAAATAGGTCAGATGATTTTTTCTCTTGACGGTTGATGAATATTTCATAGCTGGCCTGTGCGGCCCCGCTTTGCCGCGAAGGCGCCAGCTTGCTCCAATCCCCGTGATTCCCTATCATGACCGCACGCCTCTGCCATTTCCACGGAGCGATCGGTCATCATGCTGCCACGGAAGTATCTCTTTCCCCGCGTCATCGAGATGAACTACCAGGCCTGCCGACGCCTGGGAGTCAACGTTTATCTCATCGACGGCGGCTATCTCGACACGGTTGACGAGATCATCGACCTTGTTCGTCGCATGGATTTCAACCTGTCCGCGTGCAAGATGCTGATCGCCACGCACGCCGACGCCGACCATATTCAGGGGATTGCCCACGCCCGCGAACTGCTCAAGACAAAGGTCGCTGCTCATCCGCTGACGGTCGAGCCGCTCGAGTCGGGCGATGAGATCATGACGTATGCGACGATCAAGGCCCAGGATTTTTCGATCCCGATGCCGCCGTGCAAGGTCGATCTGCTGCTCAACGACGGCGACACGATCACGGTCGGCGATCTCAAGCTGAAGGTCTGGCACACGCCGGGCCACACCGCGGGACAGCTCGCCTTCAAGATGGGCAACCTTCTCTTCTGCGGCGACAACATCTACAAGGATAGCTGCGTCGGCGTCATCGATGCCCATCACGGCTCCAACCTGCCCGAGTTCATCACGTCGCTCAAGCGCATCAACCAGGACGAATCCGAGTTCCTGCTGCCCAGCCACGGCCCTGTCTTCCGCCGCGACAACCGCATCCTGCAAAAGGCGATCGACCGCCTGACGCAGTACCAGTACATGGCCGACTTCGGCACTTGCGCCGTCGCCTGGCCGTTGCTCGATGAGTGGGAGAAGGAAGTGTCCGCGGGGAAGATGCCGGACTTTGGCAAGAAGAGCTAGCCCGTGGCTTGAGCCGGTGAGCCTCGTGGCGAATTACGGTTTTCGTAACACTTTAGCCGTCTGAAGTTCATGACTCCATAAGGAAGACAGGAAGACAGGAAGACAGGAAGACAGGAAGGGATCAAGAATTCAACTTCCTGCCTTCCTGCCTTCCTTATAGTTTTCATCTTGTTGCCAACTTCAGACGGCCAATGAGTTAACGGTTTTCACAGCCGCGATCTCCATGAAGTCGAACGACTCGTTCAGGAGTATCAAGACGAACTGTTGGAGGCCTGGCATGAGCACCTTGACTAAGCGCAACGCCAAAGGCATGCGATCGTATCGGCCGACTTCGGCGCTTGCGAGAGCGATCGACTTCACGAACGATCTGATGAACGTGCATTTGCTGGACGGACGGATCATCGGCGTGCCGCTCGCGTGGTTTCCGCGTCTGTTGGCCGCGACGCCGAAGCAGCGAAAAAAATATGAAATCGGCGGCGGCGGCATCGGCCTGCACTGGCCGGACCTTGATGAAGATTTGTCCGTCGCAGGCCTGCTGACGGGAGCGGATCGGGCGTCGGAGTAGGAAGCGTTAGCCGGACACTGCATGATGTTTGCTCCTTCGATATCTACGTCACAAATTCCATTTCCGAAGGAGTTCATCATGATCGTTGCCGAGAAAAAACCGAAAGTGGGCGATCCGCAAATGACGGCCCCGAAGAAGGGCGATCGCTTTCGCTGCCAGAAGTGCGGCATGGAACTCGAGATCACCGTCGACTGCAAGTGCACGGCCGGCCACCACGCACGATTCGAATGTTGCGGGCAGCCGCTTACCCAGGAATGAGCACGCGAGCGCGCTATTTGACGGTGCCAGGCGACTTGCTGGCGATGAGCCCCGCCAGGAAATTGACGGCGTGTCCCTGCTCGCGCGCCACCGCGGCCAGCACGTCGTAGCGCTGGGTCTGCTGCACCAGTTCGACCAGGTTCGGGCATGACAACCGCACCTCGCCCAGCGGCGCGATGTATTTGCGCACCGCGTCCAGCGCCTCTTCCTTTCGGCCGACGCGCATCAGCAGGTTGATGTAAATCTCCGCGGGGAAGGTGCCCGCCGTCTTCGGATCGTTCGCTTCCACTTTCGCACGGAAGTGTGCGAGGCCTCCCTCGACGTCCTCACCCGTCAGGATCGCCAGGTACTTGTCGTAGTCGGCATACTGATCCTCGAACGGCGGCTCCGATTGATAGCGGAACCGCGGCGATAGCTTCATCCCATAGGCGCACATGTCGCGCGTCAACTCCAGCTCCTCGCACTTGTCGAGCTGCGTCGACATCTGCACCACCGAGTTCAGGTGCGACAAGTCGATGTGATAGAAATCATCTGCGAACAAGAAATCACGGCCCGCGATGAGTTCCTTTACCGTCTTGCCGGACGGCGCGAAATTCTGCACGCGCTCGATCTCCGCCTTGAGCCGTTCCATGAGTTCGTGGTGCAGCGTGCGGATCAGCTTCTTCGAGCACATCGCCCGCACCTCCGGCGTGAACGGCAATTCGCCGCCCATCACCGTGATCGCGCTGCAAGTGCCGAAACGCTGCAGCACCCAGTCGAAGCCCTTCTCCGGAGCGACGCCCTGATGAAAGGCGATGTCGATGATCGCCTGCACGTCCATGGTGTCGTCGAGTTCGAGCTTGTTGAGCGCCTCGGCCACCGCAGCCGTGTCGCCGAGCATGCGAAAATAGCCGTATGCCTGCGGGATCTGGCCGGCGTCGAGATAGAGCTGCCCCACGGTGCGAGCGGCGTCGGCGATGCCCTCCTCGAATGCCGCATGCGCCGAGGCGGGCAGGTCCTGGTTGGACCCGGTCGCGATCGGCGACACGCCCAGCTCGAACCGCTTCTTCATGAGCAGCGTGTAGAACAGCCCGGCGTAATCCTTGCGGCTCTTGAGTTCCGCAGCGAGCTTGTCGAGCGCCGCCGCGGGGCCAGCGGTGTGCATGGTCTGTTCAAGTTGATCGAAGAAAGCGGCTTCCATTGGCAGAGGTCTTTCGGAAAAGGAAGGTACGGGCAGAGGGCTAGGTTCAGTTTATCCTACCTGACGAGATGTTCAATTGCCTTGCCGATTCGCTTGAGCCGCAACGCGATCTCATCAGCGCTCAAAACCTCGATCACCTCGACCTTCGAGCGCAGCGCGTCGTGCAGGTTCGTGAAGAACGAGCTGTCCCAGCCGCGCGCGTTCAGGACCGGCGGGCCCAGGAGCACGAGCCGCTCGCCTTCGAATTGCGGGATGTCGCGCGGCGTCGCCTCGCCGAGGACCCACGTGTCGATCGGCGCGGCGGCCAGCGTACCGTCGGACTGCAAGGCGGTCCAGTTCGCGTAATGCCAGACGGCGGCGTCGGTGATGATGCGGTCGTGCGGGATTTCGCCCTTGGCCGTCGCGATCACCTTGCGGTTAGGATGCGGGCCAGGCAGCTTGCCGTCGCCGACCAGGGCGTCCTGCAGCAGCGAGAACAGGTGGAAGTTCGAGGCGATCGCTTCGAGCCGAACACGAAAGCCCTGGTTTTCGTGCGGGTGCAGGACGAGCAGCTCCTCGCCGTCGGTCAGGTTGAACAGCCGATCCAGGAAGTTGGTCTCGCGATGTTTCGGCGCCAGCGAGCTGATAGCGTTGACAAGGGCGGCATTGCGGCGGGCCGATTGCCGGGCGTTCCCATCGAGGGACAGCATCGTCATGGCGGGCATGATCATGTAGCGCAAGCCCTTCCATGCCTTGACGGCGTCCGGCGCCTGGGCGAACCAACCGCGTTCGTCGCCGCCTTCGCTGAGCGGAGCAGCCAAGGTCAGCTGCGCAGGCAATCGTGCGAGGATTGCGGAGATCGCGATCGTCGGGTCGGCGCCCCATTCGACGAGCACGCCGCATAGCATTGCGAGCCGGCTGGCCTGGAAGATGTCGCGCGTGGACACGATCAGGGGTGCCAGCGCGGCGAGCACCTCGTTGCGCTCCGCAGGCGACGCCTTGTGAGCCTGCGCAAGCAAATCCTTGAAGCATGCCGCCTCGAAGAATTGCGCATCCGATTGAGGAAACGCCTCGTAGGACGTGATCGATTGCTCGGCAAAATCCCGCACGGCCTGCACGGCACCCAGCAATGGCGTCATCCGCGGACTCCTCGGGCGGGACCGATCGCGACGGCGGCCGATTTCCTGGCACAAAGGTGCGCCGGCCCGCTGTCCATCATACGCAAAGGACGAACGCAAAAGAACAT
>JACQFG010000244.1 GCA_016200155.1 Planctomycetota bacterium
TGCGCCTGTACAATGACGCTTGCTTCTTAGGGGCCTTATCTCGAGTTCGAGGACAAGCACAAGACGTGGAAGGGTTCGGATCGCAGCAAACGTGAGCCGGAAAAATCCCATTTCGCAAAGGGATTTCACCGCGGTCTCGAACTATTCGGCCAGCACTCCCTGCGCGAGCCGCCGAAAACATGAGGAATCTAGATCTGATACTTGTGGAAGGACCGCACGATGTGATTCGTCTGGCCCCCCAACGGCGTTGCCGCAGTAGGCCTTTGCTCCTATCCGCGCGACCGAACCGCTGACACCATTTTGACACCAAACGGAGCGTCAAAAGGAAGAGAGGTTCACGCTGGTTTGACGTAAACCCCTACGCTGCATAGTGCCGAAGAGAGGACTCGAACCTCCACTCCCTTGCGGGAACCAGCTCCTGAAGCTGGCGCGTCTGCCAGTTCCGCCACTTCGGCGTTGCCGGTTCATCTTATGGCGGGAAGGTCGGGAACGTCAAGACGATGTTGGGAAAGCAAGAAAGGCGTCAGGCAAGGATACCGCCTGACGTCTTTGTGTTTGATGCCTATTGAGGCAGCGACTACTTTTTGCTCTTCTGCAGTCCGATGCCGGAAAAGACGTTGCCGTCAAAGACCACATAGAGTCGCTGGGTGCTGGTAGTCCAGTAATAGCAGGACGCAGTGGGCGGCGCCTGGGCGATCTGCATCAGGTCGCGCATTTGCGGGTCGATTTCTTCGGGCGCAAGTCTCAAGCCGGGCTTGCCGAGTTTTTTTTCCACGTCGGCCAGGGTGGTCGGCGGGGTTTCGAACTTATTTTTGAGGGTGCCGACGAAGTTTCGTGGAATGATGGCGACGTTGTTCGCAGCCGGTTCACGGGCGGGTCCTGCGCCTGCGCCGCCGGGGATCGGGGCCGGGGCTCCGCCGGGAATGGGCGCGGGTGCGCCACCCGGCGGGATCAACGGAGGAGCGCCGCCGGGGATCGGCGCGGGGCCACCGCCCGGCGGGAACAAGGGAGGAGCACCACCGGGCATTGGCACAAGCCCACCTCCCGGAACCGGCGCCGGACCGCCTTGGATTCCGCCAGCGCCTTCGGTGAGCCTGAAGCCGTTGAAGAAGGTATCGACGTCGCTGCAAGGATCACCCTTGGCCGGGGTCCAACCGGCGAGCAACTGATATAGGCGAGGGCCAATGATGTAGACGCGCACCGTCATTTTTCTGCCCTCGCCGATGTCAACGGTGACCTGGCGACCGGGATATTTTCCATAGGTAATTTTTGTCGAACCAGCCAACTTGTCCTTCTTCGCGAAGCCCTCGACTACTTTGTCCAGCGCCAGGTTCGCCACAGCGTCCTGCTCCAAGGCGGCGCCTCCAGGCAGGTCGGCATACATGACGGCATAGGCGCGGTCTTGAGGTTGAACTTCGACAATGTTCATCACAAGCTTCATTCCTCCCTCGTTCTTCACCTCCACTTTGGGGGTGCCAGGGAAGATAGCCGAATATCGGCCTTTGGCGTCGGAGATCTGGGTCCAGCCCGGCGGGACGGCTGCGCCGGCAGGATTCCCCGGATTGACACCGGGAATCGGTTGCGGCTGGCCACCGGGAATCGGCTGCGGTTGTCCGCCTGGAGGAATCGGCTGCGGTTGACCGCCCGGAGGAATCGGTTGCGGTTGGCCGCCGGGGGGGATTGGCTGCGGCTGGCCACCGGGGAACGGCTGCGGCTGTCCGCCGGGGAACGGTTGCGGCTGACCACCTGGGAAGGGTTGCCCGCCGGGGAACGGCTGCGCGATGCCGCCGCCGGGGTTGCCGCCGATCGCGACCTTGGCGCCGGACGCGGCGTCCTGTTTTGCGCGCTGCGTTTCGTAGAAGGCCTGGATCGTGACCTGATCGAGGTTGACGCCCTTCATCATGTCGAACCACTTGCTGGCGTCGTTCTTCATGCGGATGCTGTCGAGCTGCGTATCGAACGCCTTGGCGAACGAACGCTGCAGAACGGGGTTGCTCAGGTCCATGTCGCGCGGCAACTTGTTGAGTTCGTCGCCGTAGCGGAACAGGTAGTGCAGCTTGCGGTCGTGGGCCAGGAAGTAGACGAACGCCCAGGAGGTGCTGCGGGCGATTTCCCACGACTCCTTGGCGGCGCGCTGCATGTCCTCGTTGTCGCGGCGGTCCTTGGCTTCCTTGGTGAGCTGGCGGGCGTTGGCGAAATAAGAATCGGTGACGACGCGGTACATCACGTTCGCAGGCACATCGTCGGCGTCGATCCCCGGGGCAAGCCGCTTGTTCTTCTCGAAGTACTTGAACGAGACGAGATGGCTGCCATTGGGAGCGCCGACGCTGGGGTAGAGGGCGCCGCGCGGCGTCTCGAAGAACGCGGCCAGGCCTTCGACCATCCACTCGGGAATCTGCACGTTGCGCGGATACATTTCCGAGGCGATCAGCAGCTGGCGAACGGCCTCGTGGGTCACGGTCTGGCGTTCGGCGTCGTCCTCCATGATCTTCAGGACCAGGGCGGCGGTTTGCGCGGTGCCGATGTAGACCATTGCCTTGGCGTTTTCCTGGCTCGCGGGCTTCTTGAGGTCGACCGGGCTCAGCGATCCATCGACCAGGCCTTCGCGCGTCAGGTCGATCTTGATCTGCATCTGCTTCAGCTTCAAGTTGGCTTCATCGATCTTGTTGTTCAAGGCGGTTTCATATTCGGCATACAGCGGATCCTGCAGGCGCGGCTTGTAGGACATGATGACGATGTTGTCGCGGCGCGGCGTGAAGCCATCGCCGGTCATCGGCTGCTGGCCGTACTGCGCATACCGGTCGTTGAACTCGCCCTTGGAGACGGCGAGCACGGCGTTCAAGCGGTATTTCGGGAAGGCCGGCTGGCGCGCGCGTTTGCCCGAGCCGCTGGTGTCTTCCTGCATCGCGAACCAGTAGTAGAAGCTGTCGAGCGTCTCCTCCATCAACGCAAGGCGGCGGCGGACGGACGCATTTTTCTCGGTGTCGCTGGGTCCGATCTGGGCGTAGATGCGGTAGTGCTTGCGATCGCTGTCCAAGAACTTGAAGCCGGCGCCGAGTTCCTGGATCTGCTCGCGCTGAGCCGGATCGTCCGTGGAAAGAGCCGACTGGAGGTTCTTCTTGGCGTCGAGGTAGTTAAGCACGACGGGGTTCTTCGGGTCGAGCTTCTCGGCTTCCTTCATGACGTCGTGGAACTCCTTGTGCAGGCCGCGCGAGAGGGCCTTGCGTGCGAGGTTGAGGAAGTCCTTGACGTTCTTGTCCTTGGTCTTCAGCTCCTTCTTGAACAGGCCGTCAAACTCCTTGGCGACGGACTCGGTCTTGATGAGGTTGTCGGGGCCCTGCCACATCTTGGCATAAACGGTCTCCGGCGATTGGACCATCCAGGCGTGCTTGTTCTTGTCGGTGAACTTGTGCTCGTAGGTGAAGACCCAGCCGTAGGGAGTCTGGGTGAGGAACTTGCGATTCTTGATTTCGACCCAGGCGTAGACGTACTTCGCGTTGGCGTCGTCGGAGGCGGTAGAGCCGCCGGGGTTGTTGGGGTTGATGGGGCCGCCGCCGATCGCACCGGCGCCGGGAGGAGGAGCGCCGAGGGCGCCGCCGCCGGGAGGAGGAGGAACGCCGAAGGCGCCGCCGCCGCCGGGAGGGGGAGGAGGCTGCCCGATGGCGCCGCCGCCGGGAGGTTGCCCGAGCGCGCCGCCGCCGGGAGGAGGCATGCCGATCGCGCCGCCGCCGGGGGGCATGCCGATGGCGGCGCCGCCCTGGGGCTGATTCGGGAAGAAGTTCAGCTTGTTGATATCGATCTTGACGAGAATATAATCCGCCGACGCGGTGCCCGCGCTGGCCAAGAACAGAGCCGCCATGAGGATGGAACGTTTCATGGTGCGCACTACCTCCCGGAAAAGGGAATCTCCCCGCTTGGTGTTAGTCTATCACTTCGACCGGACGCAACGCCAGATGCAAATCGATTTTTCTTGGAATTCGTTGACCAACAGAGCCTGAAGCGTTAGCGAAGAATGCCGTGCTCCTTCGCTCACGCTACAGGCTCTGACGAAATTCCCTTGGCATCGGCGCGGCCGAACACTATGCTGGCGATTGCGTCGATCCGATGACTCCAAGGATTAGATCGGGATGTTCTTCTCGATACGTTGAGCGAAAGGTGGTGCCTCATGAGCTTCAAATGGGATCGCGTGCACGTCTGGTCGTGCGAGATCACCGATCAGGCGGGCAGCGTGGCGTCGAAGTTGGCCCATTTGGCCCAGGCGGACGCGAATCTCGAATACATCTTCACGAAACGGCTGCCGCACAAGCCGGGGTTCGGGGTGCTTTATGTCGCGCCGGTAACCGGTCCGCTCCAGGTTCGCGCCGCCAAGGCCGCCGACATGCAGGAAGTCGATGCCCCGGTCGTGCGCCGGATCGAGGGGGACAACGAAGCCGGCCTGGCCCATCACGTCACCCAGCAATGGGCGATCGCCGGCATCAACCTGCAAGGCCTGACCATGGCGGTGCTCGGCGGCAAGTTCATCGGCTATGCCGCCTTCGACACGGTCAACGATGCGAACCGCGCCGCCCAGATCGTCGCGGATTTGACGCTCGCCGCAGCTGCGGAAGCCAAAGCGATGGGGAGATGACATCTTTCGGCTTGCGTTTAGCGTTCGCGCGGCGCCGCGCGAACGCTAAACGCAAGCGGCCTCACTTCGTCTTCACGACGACCGTCCCCGGCAACAGGCAGGTACTCTCGTTGCACGCCGACAGGCGAATGCTGACTTCCAGCGGACTGGCGTCGCCCATCGTGCGATCGACCGTCGCCTCGATCTTGATCACGCCTTCGTAAATGTCGTACGTTTCCTTCTTGTCCACGACGGTCTTGCCCTTGGGGTACGTCACCTTGAACTTGACCGATTCCTTCGCCGAGATCTTGACGGTCGTCTTGGCCGAATTGAGCGTTTCATTGTTGTGATTGACCGGATTGGCGTAAAGATGCCAGCTCTTTTCGATGTCGATGGTGATCGTGACCTTCTGCTTGCCGTCGGCGCCGACCTTGCTCGCGACTGCCGTCGCCTTGACCTTGGACTCGGATTTATTCTCGCCGGCTTCCGCCTGCCAGACGAAACCGGCGCCGAAGAGCGCCAGCGCGATGACGAAACTTCCGAAAAGTTGCGATCGATTCATGATGCACCTCTTTCCTTGTGAATCCCCAAAGCCTCTTACGGCACCGTCAGCTTGATGCGCGCCGGCGGCAAACATTCTTCCACGACCAGGCCGCACGCGTTGACGTCGACGTGGACCTGCAGCGGACTGCTGTCGCCCGGCGTGCGCGTCACCTCGCAAACGATGACGACCTTGTCCGTGTAGATATTGTACTTGGCCCCCTTCTTCAACGTGCCGGCGGGGAATTTGACCTCGGCGGTCACCTTCTCGTTCGCCTTGATGCCGACGCGCGTGCGGTTGTTTTCGAACTGTTCGTAGTTGACAGGGTTGGCGTAGATGTACCAATCCTTCTCGACCTCGAGCGTGATGGTAACCGTCTGCTTGTTGTCGACGATCTTGCTCCCCTTCGCGCTCGCTTTGACTTTGGTATCGGATCGTCCGCCGGCATTGGCCGCGAAGGGCAGAACCGTCATGGTCAGACCGGCCAAGACAAACCCGAGAACCTGGTATCGCATCGTATCTCCTTGTCGTGGGGAATTCGCATTCCTTCGACCGGTATGCTTGCCGCACATCAATCCTACCCGATCGCGGCGGCGTCAATCCAGTCCTTTTGTAGACGATTGAAACAGGTTTGCCGAATCAAACGGAAAAAGCGTCTGGATGCTTGATCTCGGCATGCGTGGCGTGTACGCTGTTCCCTGAAAGACAATAATCATCTTAGCCCGAAGCGCAAGCGAGGGACGTCCCTCGCTTGCGCCAGTCGAGATGTACAAGGCCTGGCGCAGCAAAGGCAACAACCCGCCGCGCACCAATCCGTACTACGTCCCCGACGACATCGGCAAACAGATCCACAAGCAAGCCGAGCAAAGTTTGCTGCGCTGCGTCCGCCTCGCCCATTTCCTCGGCAAGCTGCAAAATCGCAAGATCGCCCTGCCCGGCTTCGTCGGCTCGCCGGCGCATTGCTGGAGCCATTTCTTCCTGTTCCCGCCTTTGCCGACGTCGATCGCCGGCTTCGCGATCCCCGACGCCCGCCAGGTCAGCCTGGAGCTTCTGGTCGAACGCTTCGCCCCGGTCTGGGACGCCTGCAAGAAGTACGGCGTCACCTTCGACCTCGAATGCCATCCGAGCGAACGCGCCATGGGCGACATCGAGTCGGCCAGCGATTACATCAACCACATGTGCAAGGCCGGCTACGAAGGCGTCGTCGGCTTCAACCTCGACGGCAGCCACATGGAATGGCAAGGCGTCAGTGCCGTGCAGTTCATCCGCGAGCTCGGCAAGTTCATCCACTGCGCCCACATCAAGGGCGTCCAGGTCAGCCGCGAACACACCCGCGCCGGATTGCTCGGCGGCCATCGCCCCATGGGCCATCCCCTCAACGGCTGGAACTTCGTCACCGCCGGGACCGCACGCGACGCTAATAGCTGCGAGGAGATCTTCATCGAGCTGAACCGCGTCGGCTTCGACGGCGCCGTCAGCATCGAGTGGGAAGACAACGACGCCGAGCAGCACGCCGGCGCGAAGGCCGCCCTGGCGAACTGCCGCAAGGCTGATCTGCCGCCGTCGGGAATGCGGCACGACGAGATGCTGAAGGCGTGATGCCTGGATTCGTTTAGCGCCCGCATGGCCCCTTGTGAGTGCTAAAGGATTGTCGGTATAATCTCATGAAAGCGTTGAGGAACGAGGATATTCATGAGCACCAGCGTCGAAACCTTGTTGGATGAGGACACCTATCCTTCGAGCGATGGCAAACCCATGGCGGAAACCGACGTCCATGTAACGCTGATGGCATCTCTGCTTGCCACCCTTCGCTATTTCTTTCGGAGGCGCCAGGACGTTTACGTTGCCGCGAACATGTTTCTCTATTACGTTGAGGGCGCCCCGAAAAAGCGCCGCGCGCCGGACGTGATGGTCGTCAAGGGTGTGAAGGGAAATCAACTCCGCCGCTCGTTCATGACCTGGCGCGAGCGCGCCGTTCCGTCGTGCATCATCGAGCTGACCTCGCGCAAGACCGCCAAGGAAGACCTGAAGATCAAGAAGCCGCTCTACCGCCGGCTTGGCGTGCGCGAGTACATCCTGTTCGATCCGCTCGAGGACTATTTGCCGAAGCAACTCATGGGCTATCGCCTGGAAAGTGGACGATACAAGCCGATCAAGCTGGAGGCGGACGGTTCACTGATCAGCAAAGAGCTGGGGTTGCGGAACGTCCCTGAAGGCGAAAATCTGGCGCTGTACGACGTCAAGACGGGCGAGCGGCTGCTCAACCTGGAAGAACTGCACGAGCAGCATGAAGCAGAACGCCGACGCAATGCCGAATTGGAGGCCGAGCTTACTCGCCTGAAAGCTGCCAAGAACGGCGCGCGCAAGTGATCAATGTTTCGGCTCCTTCTTGGCCCCCATAGGTGCGACCATGTCTGCTCAAGAGTTGGATCGCCCAGCCGGCCCGTCGAGCGTCGAACCCGACGCGCCGGCCATGTCGGACCCGAACCCCAAGCAATCGCGGTTCAACCCCGTCATTGCCGCTGTTGGTTTGATCATCATTCTCTTGCTGCTACTTTTCATCGCCGCCGTCATCGACGTACCAAATGTGTGGTACGTGGTGTTTGTTGCGGGGTTGATCACCGGTTTCACTTTGGGCTCCGTGTTTGGGATTTCCATCGGCACGAGGCTTGGCAACGCCCCGAATTTTCAGCGATTCTCGTTTGCGACGGGAATCGTTGTCTTGAACGCCTGCATTGGCTTCTTTGCCATACCGTATCTGACCACGGACAGCCTTTGGCCCAGAGATTCCCAAGCCTTGTTCTGGAGCATCGGCACCGCCAGCACGCTCGTTTCGGCCGCCATTCTCTGCCTGGTGAATTTCTTTTGGCATTCCCGCGATCAGCAGAGAATCAACAGCTTGCGCGCCGTGGTGAACAAGCATCGCGCCCGAATCGCGGAGGCGGAGGCGAAAGTCGCGGCCGCCCAGCGTCTTGTTGAAGACGCCCATGCCGCGACGGAACAGCAACTACGCCGGGCAGAAAACGCCGAGCACCAGGTTGACGACGAACGCAAGAAAACCGAGCAAGCCCAGCGGGAAACGGATCAAGCGCGCACGGCCGCTCAAGGCGCGCAAAGGAACGCTCAGCAAGCCCAGCACATTGCCGAGAAGGAAAAACGCTGGCGCTTGAACCATGCTTTGCTGCTGGGTCGCTGGCGTTGCGTGGAATACGGCATCCGTCCCAAAACGGCCGATGCCGAGATGGGCGTAGAAATCCAAAAGGAGCTGGACAAAAACCAGGACGTTCTGGTCTTCGGCACGGACGACCGTTTTTCCATCGATCATCCCGGCAATCCGGTCGGCCTCGTACACAAGCTAAAATCCCATCTCGGCAATCGATCGCAGGAGCCTGCAGATATCCCGGGACAAAAATCCGGCCGCTGGACACTCGATGACGGCGGCGAATCCGTGCTGATCCTTTTCGAGGACGGCGCCCGGCAAACGCTGAAAATCAAGACGCTCAAGAAGACATCCATGACGCTTGAAAGGAACAGCGAACAACGGGATGTATTGCGATTTCTCGTCAAGATTGAATGAGTAACCGATCAATGGCGAGGTGCACGACACGGTTTGCAAAGCCCGTAGCCGCATTCGCCAGAATGCGGGCGGGGTTGCGGCGAAGTTCTCCCGCGTTCTGGCGAACACGGCTACGAAACCTGGGCAACGTCACGAACCCCTTGCAAACCATGTCGTGCATCCTCAATGGCGCCGGACAATTCTCATTAATTCTGAATTTCGATTGATGCATTTCATGTGTTTCATGTGTTTCATGTGTTTCATGTGTTTCATGTGTTTCATTTGGGGGAGGGGTGGTGAAATGACTGAAACACACAATCTGCCAACGCGTTGATGCCGTCGCAATCAGCGTTTCGGCTCCCTGCCCTGGTTCAACCACGTCCGCATCGCCGCCGGGTCGCCGCGCAGTTGCCAGGTCAGCCATTGCTCTTCCTTGTCGTCCTTCGGCATTGCCAGCTTTTGCGTCGCGCCGTCGATCGTGACGTTTTCGAGGAACGTCTTCAACTTGCCGGCCGACTTCGCGTCATTCATGTGAAAGTGGCCCGTCAACGTCAGTCCCTCGACCGGCTCCAGACCGACGGCGAACGTCTTCAAGTCCTTGAGAAGCGCCGCCTTGTCGGGCGGAATCAGCATCAATGCTTCCTTGAGTAGTCCGAGGCGATCGAACCGGCCGGCTGCCCACGCATATTGTTGCCGAGCCAATCGCTTCGCCAGCGCATCGTGCAGCGTTGCCGGCAGCACGTCCTCGACCTTTCGCGGCGTCGCGGACAGGCCGCGCAGGTGCTCGACCTTCGGTGGTTCGAGGCGGATGACGCATACCAGCGTCTTCTCCTCGACGCACCAGAGCATCGCCTCGCCCATCGGGTTGAGCGGGAACTCGTACAGGGCGAGCTTCTCGTGCTGGCCCGATCGCGTCGGATGCACCGACTCGACGATCTTCTCCAGCGAGTACGCCCGCCGCGTCTTCACCACCATGACGACCTGGGCCTGATCGAACGAGCCGGCCAGCAGCACGTGATCGATTTCCTCCAGCGGCATGCCCGTCATTCGCGGCAACTGCTTCGCCACCCAGTCGAGCGCTGCCGGGCGAGGCTCCTCGAGCAGCGGCTTGCCGACCTTCTTGTCCGCGAGCAGTTCGGCCAGGTGCAGGCCGACGATGATGTCGCAGTCCTTCGGCAAATAGCCGAGCCCCTTGAGTTCGAGCGGCTTGCGATAGGTGATCGGATCGAGCATCGGCTTCGGATCGCGGTCGCGGCGTACCTGAATCGTCCAGAGGGCGTAGCTCAGGCCGACGACGGCCATCGTGACCATGATGCTGACGATGATCACCGCGGTCTTGCGCTTGCCGGGACGACCCGCGCCAATCGCTGCACTCATGGCGGGGCTTGGCGGCGTGACGGACGCATCGACCTGCCAGCGCGACGCGGGGACCAGCTCGCCGCAGCGCGGGCACGGCAACTTCTCGGCGGCGGGCGCAGCCGTCAAGGACGGCAGGATCGCGTTGCAGTAGGGGCAAGCAGCTTCCGGCATGTAATCAAGCTCCGACGACGCTATCAGAGCCTGAAGCGTAAGCGAAGGACGCCGAGTCCTTCGCTTACGCTTCAGGCTCTGCTATTGTTGCAGCAACCGGGCGAGGATCAAGCGGCGACGCATCCATATAATTATAGAGCCGCGCCCCCGCCGCCCGAACAGGCACTCCATATTGACCAGACCGCCCCGGAAACTTAGACTGACTACTTAAAGCCGCTTGGGTTTGCGTTGTCGCGCCGCCGCGAACGCTAAGCCGCAAGCGGCATACACTTAGGTGAGATCATGGCCACCGAAACAAACCTCGACGTCGGAATCTGGGAACGCTTCACCGATACCCTCAGCACCATCTCCGAAGGGGTCGTCGGCTTCCTGGGCAAAATGTTCGGGTCGAGCAACGATAGCCTCGTCCGCTCGCTCGGCTACATCCGCCCCAAGGGGACCGAAGCGCATTCGGTCCAGCCCGGCTCGGCGCTCGACAGGGTCAACGTCCTTGAGCCATTGATGGCGGAGCTGGACGACGACGAATTCGAGAAGCTGACCGCGGACTTCCGCCGGCGTCTCGGCGTCGAGCATACGCCGTTCCCCAAAAAGACCGCCGGTCCCGGTCCGATCCCGGCGGGCGAGTCGGCGCCGACCGAGAGCAACGGCGAAGCAGAAGGCGCGACCGAGGCGTTCACCACGCTGATCGCCACGATGGATACCGCCCTGCCCGCCGAGCCGACGCTCGAGGACATTCTCCCCTACGCCTACGCCGCTTGCCGCGAGGTCGCCAAACGTTCCAAGAACATGCGGGACTTCGACACGCAGATCGTCGGTGGCATCATCCTCCACCAGGGCAAGATCGCCGAGATGGTCACCGGCGAAGGCAAGACCCTCGTCGCGACGCTGCCCGCCTACCTCAACGCCCTCACCAACAAGGGCGTCCATATCGTCACCGTCAACGATTACCTCGCCCGCCGCGACTGCGAGTGGATGTCCCCCATCTATCACGGCCTGGGCATCAC